>OMRJ01000325.1 GCA_900313475.1 uncultured Eubacteriales bacterium
CTCCTCGTATAATAAAGTAGTAGTTATTAAAGTCCCTCTCCAAGGACTGTATGCTATACTGTAATGGATACTGTGGATCGGTAATCACTCCTACCGCAAGACGGTTTCAGAAAGGCTCCGACCACAGACCTTTACGAGTTTGTTAATTAGTTAGATACCGCCCGACGGTTTATTTAGAACGAGGTTACAAGACGTAAAGTGCCCTGTGGGTTCATACAGTGTCAAATAATTTTAACGGGGGTATCGTTATGGTTTATGTTGGAATTGATGTTGCAAAGGATATGCCTTGCGGTCGGTGGGCGTAAAAACGCCACGATGCCGGTTCTGCTTTTCAATTTCCTTTCGCAGTGCATCCTCCGGCAAGGCGAACGCCTTTTTCGCGCCGGAAAGCTTGTATACGCTGCGTAAGATAGATGCAAAAATACTCATGATTTAGCCCCCTCATTTCCGCGCCGTGACGCATAACCAACTTTTCTTTTTGTGTATCTGCACATCGTGAAAGCCCGCCTGCTCCAGACACGTCTTCAGCTCGGAGTCCTTGTAGATGGTCATGCCGCCGATGATCTCCGTCCACTTCTTGTCCTTGTCCGTATCGCCGTTGCTTTCGTTGCAGATGAGTAATGTCCCGCCGGGCTTCAGCACCCGGTAAACCTCCCGGAAGCACTGCGGCAGATCGGGCCAGAAATAGACGGTTTCAAAGGCCGTTACCGCATCGAACTGCTCCGATCCAAACGGCAGCTCCGCTACGCTCGCACGCAGCACGGTGCAGCGTCCTTTTGTAACGGCGGCTTTGTTGACCTTTTTGGATTTCTCCACACTGACGGGGGAATAGTCAATGCCCTTGACAATACCCTCCGGGCATTTTTTCAGAAGTCTCTTGATGTTCGCCCCGCCGCCGCAGCCACAGTCCAGCACCTTGGCATCCGGAGTAAGCGCCAAAAAGTGAAGCCCCCACCGTGCCACAGGGCTGTGACCCAGATTCATCAGCGCAACCATGATTTTTCCGCCAAGTCCCATAGGTTTTCTGGTATTCTCAAAAAATGACATCTTATCGCACCTCCGATTTTACACATTCGGTATAAGTTAATGGAAAGGATGCTTTCAGAACAACGCTTTTTTGCACCGTCCATCCATTCTGACTTAGAAAGCGCAGGTATTCCGCGCTCGTCCACTTGCTGCGGAGAGGGAAGCCTGCCATCCTCATAAAAAATGCCCTGACCTTGCCGGAAAACGAGTTTCCGGCATGGGTGAAGGTCGGCGCGATGAGCACACCGTCGTCCTTCAGTACCCGCTTGATTTCTTGCAGGGCTTTCTCCGGCTGCGGCACGATATGCAGCGCGTTGGACACGATCACCACGTCGAAGGACTCCTCCGCATAGGGCAGGCAGAACATATCCTGCACGGAGAAGTGCAGCTTGGCAGAGCGGGTATCTCGCTTTGCCTCAGCGATCATTTCCGCAGAGGCGTACGTCGCCTCGATGTGTGCCGCCGCGATTACGATGTGCTTTGCAATCAATCCCGTGCCGGTAGCAAGCTCCAGCACCGTCTTGTGCCGCACGACCGGCCGGATCAGCTTATACATCTCTTCGTATGCCGCCCGATCCTTTCGCATGAAGCGGTCGTACCGACCGGCATTTCTGTCCCAGAAATTCTTATGTTTTCGCATCTCTGTCATTCCTTTCGGAGTTAGATTCAGCTAACCGTTGTGCGCAGCTGTTCGGTTAGATGGCGCTAACCGTTGTGCCTTGGAAAAGCCGCATCTCTGCGGCCTTCCGCTTATTTAAATAACGCCCTGCAAGCGCCGTACACCAGCGTTTCCAGCACCTGCGGGTACAGTTCCCCAATCTGCTCCTTGTGGGAGACGGTCAGAATCAGTCCGCGTACTGTCGCGGCGGCAAGTGAAATCCCCCGTTTCGGAACAAGGCCATATTTTTCCAGAAGCAGACGAATGTGCGTCTCGTCGTCGTGGTAATGGACATTTTTGATGTCATCCGGCAGTCTCTGCAAAAGCAGCTTCGCATCGTTTTCAATGAAAACCATGTCGCCGGTATCGGACAGCCGCCGGCAGACGGCAAGAACCGCCTCTGCCGCGCGCTCCGACGGCGGCAAGCCGTTTGCTTCGCTCAGTGCATGGTCAGCCACTCCGTA
>OMRJ01000323.1 GCA_900313475.1 uncultured Eubacteriales bacterium
GCCGGGTAGCTACGTTCGGAAGGGATAACCGCTGAAAGCATCTAAGTGGGAAGCCCTCCTCAAGATGAGACATCCCCGAGTCTTTAGGACTCCTGAAGGAAACAGAGACACTATCTGTTCGATAGGTCGGAGGTGCAAGTGCAGCAATGCATTCAGCCTACCGATACTAATAAGCCGTGAGGCTTGACCATATTATCGTTCCCTTCCTTGAAGGAAGCATTCCATCAGTCCCACAGAGAGATGCGGTACCAGATGGAATTCCTGGTGGCCATGGAGGAGTGGAGACACACGTTCCCATCCCGAACACGACAGTGAAACACTCCATCGCCGATGGTACTGGATCTCGTATCCGGGAGAGTAGGTCGCTGCCAGGTTTTATTTGTCCATGCAAGTCAAGAAAAAGATTGAAAGAACTTTAATCTTGATTGTTAAGATATAACGAGTTAGCCTTTGAGTACAAAGGTTCAACTTTGAGACAATTGATTGAAAGCTCTTACTTACTGTGGAAGGTATGAGGCAAGAGCTTTTAATTTGTATTCCGCCAGTTTCCTCCTGAGCTTCTCGTAGTTGTCCTCGACCGCCGCAACGTAGAGGGCGTTGTCATGGTGGAGCATCGCCAGTCCTGTCCTGAGCATATGTGTCGCAACGGCCACAGCGACCTTGCCGTTGAACGGGCATTGCTGTCTCTTCCTATAGGCAAATCTCGTCAGAGGGCATTGGACCCTCATCTTCATCAGTACATGAGCTCCCTGTACGACATTCCTCCTGATTGCAGAGCATCCACGTTTTGTGATTCTCCCATGGATGTCCACAGTTCCGCTCTGGTTCAGCCTTGGGACCATCCCTGCGTAGTTGAGCAGCTGGTCTGCCTTGGAGAACCTCGAGCCGTCTCCGATGTAGGCGATCAGAGTCGCCGTATTCACAAGTCCGATTCCTGGGATTGAAAGCCATGATAGGGCCTGTCTGGGATGGTCAAGACAGATCTGCCTCAGTCTCTCCTCGTGGTTCTCCATTTGAAGCTGTACCAGGTTTATCTGATCATTGAGCATCATGCCGTTGGTGAGGGAGAGCTCTGAGACCGAGAGCAGCTCATCTGCCAACTCGAATCTGTAATCGAGGTCCTCCTTGAGCCTTGCCTTGTCTATGTCCGGGTAACCCAGACTGTTGTAGAGTGCGAAGAGTCTGTTGAACAGCTGGTTTTCCTGCTTTTTCAGGAAGATGTGCTGTGTGATCACAGACCTCTCTGCCTGCTCCTGTGCGGAGGGGACCGGCACCGTCGGCCATGCCTCTGGCCTCATGTCCCTGGCTATGCAGGCAATCTTCATCGCATCCGACTTGTCCGTCTTCCTCATCGAGTCCCAGATGATCCTGAGGTTTGCAGGGTTCAGGACGACTATCTCCGCAGCCGAGGATTCCCTGGTGAGGTATCTGGCCAGGTTGAATGTCGAGCTTCCGGCCTCCATCAGGACTATGTCCCCGGCTCTGATCCTTGCCCTGATCAGGCCGTAGCCGCCGCTGTCCTGGCTCATCCTCCCATCGAACATCTCCCTGTCGGTGAAGTTCTCGCCGCTGAGTATGCAGCCCTTGAATGTCTGTTTCGAGAGATCCAGACCGATTATCCTGGACCAAGACCGTAGTGTGTGTTCCATAGGCACACCTCCTGTTGTTTGATTGACGGTAGTACAGGAAGGCGTCATTCAGATGTTTCAATGTTCTCAGTTTTATTTTCGAGGTCGACTCCAGGTGCAACACACCCGGAGAGGCCTCACAAGGTACTTCGATGGCCGGCTGCTGTGTAATTTTTTTTTAGAAGTCCATGCTTCACAAGCTGGGTAGCAGGCCACCGGCTCCTGACTCCGTCAAGTCAAGACTAACATCGAAAAAACCTCCTGTCTGCAAATCTCTCGACTTGCATGGTCAGTATATTTTTTTTGTCCTTTCGGGAAAATATTTTTCCCTTGCAATAGCTTGGAGGCCACAGATGTGGCCTTTTGCTGTATTATGACCTTTGGAGAGAGCATGCTCATTCAGAAAGATTTCAACTATACACCCAAGAACAGGAACAGGATGCTCCACATCTATCTTCCAGATGACTACGATAGCTCGGACAGGAGGTATCCTGTATTCTACTTCTTCGACGGTCACAATCTGTTCCTGGATTCCCATGCGACATATGGAAAGTCCTGGGGGCTTTCCGAGTACCTTTCGAGCACCTTCACAGATGTCATCGTATGTGGATTTGAATGCGGGCACGAGGGGGATGAGAGACTGTACGAATACTGCCCATATTCGCTTCAGAGTGCATTCGGTGGTCCGCTAGCTGGTATCGGCGAGCTTACGATGCAGTGGATAGTCAGTGAGGTGAAGCCCTTCATGGACAGAAGCTTCAGGACTCTTCCAGATAGAGAGCATACAGCAATCTGCGGAAGCAGCATGGGAGGTCTCATGAGTCTCTATGCTGTCCTGAGATACAATGAGGTCTTCTCGATGGCAGGCTGTCTCTCCTCCTCTATTGGAATCTGCATGGAGATGCTGGAAAGGGAGATAAGGAAGAGTTCTCTTGACAGTGCAACCAGAATTTACCTCTCCTATGGAACGGAGGAGATGAAGCACTTCTCCAGAAGAAGGCATCTGGACAGCATGAACCTGAGATTGAAGAGACTTCTTGAAGAGAAGGGCGCA
>OMRJ01000320.1 GCA_900313475.1 uncultured Eubacteriales bacterium
AAAGAATTACAAGCAGGGGGAAATTTTCCCCATCCACAAGGAGCGCGCCGCTTGCCAGCCGGGGAACGAAAATCAGCAGCAGGTCCAATACCAGAAAAACCGGCACAACAATGAGAAAGACCGGGCCTACAATGACCTTGCGAAAGGCCTGGGTATACTGCTCCTGGGTGGGTGTGCTGACATTAACAAACAAGGGACGTTTTTCTTCTTCCATGGCGATGTCCTCCTTATCGACTTTCAAGCTATTGGAATCTGGTTTTGAGCATGGAAAGGGTGCTGGACACATCCTGCGCCAGCCAGGAAATCATGCTGAACAGCAGGGCCAGCAGCACGAAAATGCTGATGACTCCCAGCACCACCCCCAAAAATTCCATCATTTTGGCGGCCAGGCGCAGGCTGTCCTGCCGCTCCTGCCGTTCCCATTCCCGGCGCTGCTCGTATTCCTGACGGTTTGGCTGGGTCATGGCGCTTTCCCCTTTCACACGTAATCCATCCACGGGGCCGCCGCGTCCTGCCGCCCCGTCAGCTGGCCCTGGGCGGACAGGCCGGGGAACCCCTGCTGCCGCAGGGCCTCGTACACCACAATCGCCACTGAATTGGCCAGGTTCAGGGACCGGGCGTCCGCCCGCATGGGAATGCGAACGCACCGGTCATACACCCTTTGCAGCAGCGATTCCGGCAGGCCCTTGGTTTCGCAGCCGAACACAAGAAAATCCTCCGACCCGTACTGGGCCTCGGTGTAGGCCCGGGGGGCCTTGGTGCTGGCAAAGTGATAGGCGGCCTGGGGATATTTTTCCATCAGCGCTTCAAAATTGGGCATCACCTGGATATCCACCATGGAAAAATAGTCCAGCCCCGCCCGCTTCATATATTTGTCCGCCAGCTGAAAGCCCAGGGGCTCAATCAGAATCAGCCCCGTGCGGGTAGCGGCGCAGGTGCGGGCGATGTTGCCGGTGTTCTGCGGAATCTCCGGCGCATATAAAACGACGTGCATATCGGCAATCTTCCCCTATTCCTGATGATTTTTCCAGGCTTTGGCAAGGGCCTCCATCAGGCCCAGCAATTGCAGGTCCCGCAATTGCCCGGTGATTTGCTCCTCCAGGCCGGGAATGTCCCGCAGGTCGGTCTGCCAGATCGCCCGGTCGCTGAGGGCGGCGTAAGCCAGGGTTTCCGGGGGCATATCGCAGGCCAGGCGGGAAAAGGAATCCAGCAGTTCTTCGTCCTCGTTCACATAACAGGGCTCCCCGTTTTTTATCAGCCCGTAGCGCCCATTTTCCTCCCGCCGCACCCCGGCAAAGAGCATCACCAGCGCAGCCAGGCTCATGCACAGGCAGGGGGGCAGGGCGTCCTCCCGGTCCTGATAGGCCACCAAAAGGGGCAGCGCCTGGGCCTCCCAGGCCCGCACCCCGTTGTTCAAAAGCAAAGAAAGGGGCTGGGTTACCGCCGGTTCCTCCAATTCCCGGCATACCGCCATGGCCGCCGGGTCCAGCACCTCCCGGCCCAGGCCCATGCTGGGCAAAATTTCATGCAGCAGGGCGTGGCCGAAAAAGGGCCGGAGGTTTTCGTCCTTCATGCAGTCCCGCAGGGTGGTAAGCCCCGCCAGGGTACCCGGCCCCAGCAGCAGCGAGGCCAGACACCCATGAAGCCGCGCCTCCGCTTCCCGGCGGATGGCCCGCTCCCGTTCTTCCCGCGTCGTCATGACTTTCCTTCCTCCCCGGCCTTATTGTCCCAGCCGCTGTTTGCGGCGAAGCTGGGCGGCTTCGTATTCCTGCTTTTCTTCCTCCGTTTCCGGCACGAAGGGGGGCACCGGCACGGGCTTATCGTTCTCATCAATGGCCACGAACACGGCGTAGGCCCGGTTCACCATGGTACGGGTACCGTCCAGCTGTTCCACGAAGCTGTCCACCCGCACCTCCATGGACGTGCGGCCCGTCCATACCACTCGGGCCTCCTGCACCACGGTGTCGTTCCTGTAGGCGGGGGCGATAAAGCGCAGGGAATCCACGCAGGCGGTGGTCACCGCCCGGCGGGCATAGCGGCGGGCCGCCACCGCGCCGGTAATATCAATCCAGGCCATCAATTGGCCCCCGAACAGCCGGGGCCGCTGATAGCCGTTGCAGTGCTGGGGCAGAATGATCTGCACGCTGGTGGTTACTTCGGTCATGGGGCTTCTTTCCTTCCTTGCAGGCATTTTCTCCAGGCCATTATAGCATATTTTCCTGCTTGCCGCAATCCGGGCGCGCTGGGGACAAGCCTGGTCGGTATTCTGGCGGTAAAAAAACGCAAAAAAAGACGGTCCCCCAGAGGCGATGACCGCTTCTGGGGGAGTGGGGTAACTTTATTAATCCTGTTCAGGAATGCTGATTTCTATGATCGGAACGTCTGAGAGACCTTGTTCCGGCTCAATTCCTTCTTTTGCCCAGGTATAAACCGGAAGCAGCTGGAGGTACAGCGTGTCCGTTTCCAAAGGACCGCCAAGGGTCCAGGCGTCATGCAGGTATACGCGCTGACCCTCCGCGTCCAGGATTTCAGGCCCGTCGGAAAAGCTGCCCGCATCCACAAAATCCAGGGTAGAGGGCTCAACAGCAACGAAACGGTATTCCAACAGCTGCTCAGCCGCCTGGCTGGTATCTGTGTGGTAAAAGAGCTCCACCTGGGTATCAAGCCTTGTGGGCATCAAAACAACGCGATCCAGCGAAACAGGAATATCTCCCGCCAAAACGGTCTTGCGCACATCTATTTCAATTTCTTGTACACTTTCAACAGGAAGCTGGAAATTTAGGGATTTCGTTTCAAGCGGCCCGTCGCTGCTGTAATCAATCACGCCGACCTCCCATTCCACTTCAACCGCGCCGTTTTCCGGCTTTAGATCATTGGCGCTGGTGATGCAGACCAGCGTGGTATCGTTTTCAATCCAATCATCCCCCGTGACGATAGGGTAGGTGCCTTTTTGCTGGGCGTTTACATACACATGGAGTATGGACAGCCCCTTTTGACGGGCATATTCGCTGAGCGTGATTTCGTCATTCACCCCCGCCAGCTCCTTGACGTAGAGGCGGGCCGGGGTCACATCGGGATCGCAGATTTCCCTGCTGGGAAGGATCATCGCCGCATCGTTTCCCAAACAACGGGCTTCTGTAACGATGATGATTTTATTCCCGGCCGCGTAGGCGTCCCGAACATGAAAACGGACACCTGCCATATCCAATGTCAGGTCCTGCTGAAAGCCCGATTCAAAGCTTTCATCAACCTTCCCTTGGCCCACATTCCTGATATATTCGGCGATTTTCCAGCCGTTCAATTGGAAAGCCAAAGCAGGCACGGAGATCAATAAGAGCGCAATGGTCAGTATGGTAACGATTGAGAGCTTCTTTTTCACTTTCACTTCTCCTTCGGATGCGGCAACGACCCGCCGTGCCAGATAGGGATTTCCCTCCAAGCCGGACATGGCTCGGTTCAGCGCGGATTTGATGCGTTCATCTTCCCTGTTTTCCGTCATGACAGATCACATCCTTTCTCCTTCAATTCTTTTCTGAGCTTTTCCTTTGCCCGTTTCAGTCTGCCGCTGACAGCCTGCTGCGTGATTCCCAATGCTTCCGCCGCCTCGTAGGTGGTCATTCCTTCAAAGCTGCAAAGCAGAATGACTTCCCTGAGCTTGATCGGCAAAGCCATCACGGATTCCATGATTTCCTTGTCGCCGTTCTCCATTTGCGCTGTCTGTTCCGGCAACTGGCTGAGATCGACCCGCCTGTCAACAAACCGAAACCAACGGGTACGAAGCATATCCCGGCAGGTGTTCATGGCAATCCTGAAGATCCAGGTTTTTTCACTGCTGTCTCCGTGAAAGGCGTCGAGACTTTGATAAACCTTGATAAATGTCTCCTGCACCGCGTCTTCCGCCAGACTTCGATCATGAAGAAATGTGAAGCAGACTTTCAGTAGACTGATCTGATACTTGTCAACAAGCGCTTCCAGCTTCTCATTTCTGGTGATTGCCGGGCCCTTGGCTACCACCGTACTCATCGGCTTACCGCCCCCCTTCACCTAAACAGACGAAAAAACTCCCCAAATGACAACATCGTCTGAAAAAGATTTTTTGTAATTATTCATTCGTGATGAATAAAGGACACTTATAGTCAGGTAGGAAGGAGGAGGGAGGAGGTAGGAAGTTCACCGTGTTTGTTGAAATACATCCCGCATGATATGCGATGATGATGACACAAACGAAACCTCCTACCTCCTCCTTTCTACCTCCTACTACGTGAGTTAAAGTGTCTAATAAGCTACGACTGGAAAGTTACGATTTTTTATTATTTTCATGGTAGCGCGGCGTACTTTATGCTGACAGATGCGCTGAGGGCTTTGGACCATCGGAAGCTGACCCGGGACCTGCGGCCCACCCAGCCGGGGTGCGCTAAAAGCCGGAAACATTCTGTGGGGCAATAGCAGGAAAAAAACTGGTCTATTGTCGAATATTACCGGGACAGGCGGAAAGTAAGCGCATCGGCCTGCCGGTTCTCCAAATAGCCCGGGCCCTGATCGGCTTTCATGAAGCCGGGGGCCCCGGAAGCGGCATCCGGGTGATTATGAAAAAGCTGAACGCCGCCTATATGGCGGAACGCCTGTCGCCGGGGGGCTGCGCCGATTTGCTGGCGGCTGCCCTGCTGGCGGACCGCTGGACCCGTGACTGAGCCTAAAAAGGCTTTATAATAGGAAACAAGGAGGATTTCTCATGCTGAAACTGTATGATTCCGGGGTTTACCTGCTGCATGGCCGG
>OMRJ01000318.1 GCA_900313475.1 uncultured Eubacteriales bacterium
CCGAACTACTACACCATCGGCGGCAAGCCGGTCGTGTCGTTCTACAGGTTCGCCCGCTTAGCGGAGTGGGAAGGTGTCGCGAAGGCGAACGCGCGCCTTGACTACCTCCGCGCCGAGGCGCGGAAGGCGGGCTTCCCCGGCGTGCACCTCCAGGCGAATGCGGCGTTCATGCCGCCGGAGGGGCTCAAGGTCGACTCGACGACATTCTACAACTGGGGCTACCACACGTGGGCCGAGATGGGCGACCGCAAGCACGAGCTCACCTACCGCGCGTGGGGCGAGCTCTCGATGAAGAACTTCGACGTCGCGCTGGCGGAGGCGGAGAAGGCCGGCGCCGTATTCTTCCCGAACATCACGTGCGGGTGGGATACGAACGCGCGCTATCCGAAGGGGGCGGCGGAGCCGTTCGTCCACGGGTCGACGCCCGAGCTCTTCGAGGAGTTCTGCCGCCGCACGAAGGAGTGGGCGGATGCGCATCCCGCGAAGGGGATGCCGCGCCTCATCACGATCAACTCGTGGAACGAGTGGACCGAGGGAACCTACCTCGAGCCCGACGACCATTTCGGCTACGGCTACCTGAATGCGCTGTGGCGTGTCTTCAAGTCAAAATAACTGAAAACCCAAACGGAGCTCAACAAGATGATGAAACGGATGCTGATGGCGGTTGCCGCGACTCTCGCGGCGGTTGTGTCGAATGCGGCGACGTATTACGCCTCGCCGGGCGGGAAGGGGTCGGGCGCGCAGGGCGATCCTTGTTCGCTGCTGGACGCCGTCGCAAAGGTCAACGCCGACCAGGGCGGCGAGATCGTGCTCGCGACCGGCACCTATCAGGAAGCTGAAGATGTGACGGGAACGAGCACTTACGACAGCTCCTGGAACGGAAGTCGTTGGACATCTTCGTATTATCTGCTCGGTAAGAGCGGGCAGAACTATCCGATTACGGTCCGGTCCGCCACTGGCAAGCCGGAAGATGTGGTCTTACTTGGTCGGCGAGCAGACAACAAGAACATTCGCCTCTTCCGGGTCTATGGCAATGCCGTTAAGATTTCCGGCATTACGATGAGCGACTGCCAGGAGAATACAACGCTCCATGGCGGCGGGACGATTTTCGGATCCTCTGACGATTCCGCAGGACCGTTTGGCGGATCGCTAATTGAAAACTGCATCATCAAAGACTGTTTGTCCTGTGTCGGCGCGGCGATTTACAAGGTTGACGCCGTCAATTGCACATTCATCGGCAATACCACGAGCGACTCTGGCGGGGCGGTCTGCAAGGCAAATGTTTCGAACTGTACGTTCAAAGCAAACTATTGCAATGGACGCTCTGCCGTGGCGGCGCTGGGCGGAGGTCGGGCATACTCCGCCTACGATTCATGGTTTCTCTGCAACACCAACAACGGTGCGGCGAATCCGCTCGACAGCGGTCTTGTCAGCGGGCTCACGAATGTCGTTCGCTGTGTCTTTGCGGACAATGTCATTCAAGACAACACCCGCCATTGTCCGGGTTGCTACGATGTCGCCAATGTCATAGATTCATATTTCACCAACAACATCTCCGCAAGCGGTTTGGTTAGCACCTCGTCGGCCTGGCTCTGTAACCGTGTGAGTGGATGCACGTTCGCTGAATCCAATTGTGCTTCGGTCGTCAAGTCCCAGGCGGGCGGCACGATCTCGAACTGTACGTTTTCCGCCTGTCGTAATCCCTCCTACTATTATGGCGGACTGCTCATGGGCGACGGCACGACCGAGGTCGTCGACACGACATTCCTCAACTGCACGAACGCCTCGACCGCGCTTCGCGGTGATTTGTGCGGTGCGATGATCTACAATGCCAAGTTCGTTGAGCGTTGCCGGTTTGTCGGGTGTTCTTCGCCCAGCTGTGCATTGTTGTACTCTGTCGCTTCGCTGATGAACTGCATTTTCACGAACAACACCACGGATAGAGCCGCCTGGGTTCGCGGCAAGACGGGCGCAGTCGTCACTAACTGCCTCTTTGCCGGAAATGTGACGAAGGACAAATTTCTGGATGACGCGATTCGTGATGTTTCCGAACTTGTCAACTGCACGATTGCCGACAATACGATGCCGAAGATGCTGCCGATTGCATCTGGGACGGTTCGC
>OMRJ01000315.1 GCA_900313475.1 uncultured Eubacteriales bacterium
ATCGTTCTCATGGAAAACGCCCCGGTCGTCGGCGCCTCTTCGGTCAGCGCGCCGCCTTTCCCTTTGAGCCTGGGCAGTTTCGGCAACAACGTTCGCACCGTGCAACTCCGCCTCAACCGCATTTCCAACAACTTCCCGTCCATTCCGAAGATCGTTCTGACCGACGGCATTTTCAGCACCGACACCGAGGCCGCCGTCCGGCGGTTTCAGGAAGTGTTCGGGCTGACGGCGGACGGGATCGTCGGCAACGCGACCTGGTACGCCATCCAGAGCCTTTATATCAGCGTCAAGCGGCTGACCGACCTCTCGTCCGAGGGCATCCGGCCGGAAGAGGTGGAGCAGGCGCTCCCGCCCCTGCTCCGCGAGGGCGACACCGGCGTGGAAGTCTACAACCTGCAATTCTATATCAACTATCTTTCCAACTATTACGCCACGATCCCGGCGCTCCGCCCGGACGGCGCGTTCGGTCCCCTGACCCGCGCCGCCGTTGAGGATGTCCAGCGCACGTTCGGTCTCTCTGTGGACGGGATCGTCGGCCCGGCGACCTGGTACCGCCTCTACAACGCTTACCTCGGCATCGTCCGTACCGTTCCGCAGACCTACACCGAGGGCGAAACCATCCCCTACGGCGGCGTTCCCCTGCGGCTCGGGAGCGAGGGGGCGGCGGTGCGCACCCTGCAGGAATACCTGAACTACGTTTCGCGGTTCTACCCGGAGATCCCGTCGGTCTCCGTGACCGGCTACTTCGGAACGCAGACGCGCGAGGCCGTTCTCGCCTTTCAGCGCCTGGAAAGGCTGACGCAGACCGGCGTTGCCGAGGCCGCCACCTGGACCGCCCTGACCTCGCTTTACGACGCCCTGTATATCGGCAACCGCCTGCGCGAGGGGCAGTACCCCGGCTACGACGTCGGCGCGTGAAGAAAGGAGCCGCCATGCCCACCACCAAAACCATTGCCGTTCGCAATCTGCAAACCTACCTGCGCCAACTGGCCTACCACGACCCGACCATTCCGCCGCCGCGGATCACCGGCTTTTTCGACGGCGCCACCCGGCTTGCCGTCCGCGCGTTCCAGCGCCGTGCCGGCCTGCCCGAAAGCGGGACCGCCACCCGCGAGACCTGGGACGCCCTCTACACGGCCTACCGGGCCTCGCTGACCGAAAACGCCCTGCCGGTCCGCGTGTCGGTCTTTCCCGTCTACCCGCCCGGTTGCCGGCTGGGTCCGGGATGCGCCGGGTTTCCCGTTGCCGTGCTGCAATATCTGCTTGCGGAATTGCAGTACGAAACGGCGGAAACGCCCGGTTTGGAGATCACCGGCACCTATGACGAAGCCACGGCGGCGGCCGTCCGCGCCTTTCAGAAGTGCTGCGGCTCCGCGGAATGCGACGGGACCGTGGATCTTGCCACCTGGAACGCCCTGGCCGACCGCTACAACGCCCTCTGCGAACGCCCGCCCAGCGAATAAAATCGCGCTTTCGGATTGACAAGGGAACGAAGGTATGCTATAATAAAGGGGATCTGATCCCATTTTGCACGGTCCCCGGAGGTATTGTCCCCATGTCCCGTTTGTCCATCCGAAAAAACTGGCACGCCACGGTCCTCGCCTGCTATAACGGCTACGTAGTGCAAGCCGTCTGCGTCAATCTGCCGCCGCTGTTCTTCCTGCTGTTCGGCCGGCAGTTCGGCATTACCCTTTCGCAGTTGAGCGCGCTGATCGTTGCCAACTTCTCCCTGCAACTGGCAATGGACTTTATCGCCTCGCGCGTCGGCGACCGCATCTCCCCGCGCGTGCAGATCCTGACGGCGCACGTGAGCGCGTTTCTGGGCCTGATCGGGCTTTCGGTCCTGCCGCGCGTCATGGATCCGTTCTGGGGGCTTATCATCGCCGTTTCCCTGCTCGGCGTCGGCGGCGGATTGATCGAGGTGATGATCAGCCCGCTGGTGGAAGCCTGCCCCACCGAGGGCAAAAGCGGCAACATGAGCCTGCTCCATTCCTTTTACAGTTGGGGCCAGGCCGCCGTGGTCTTTCTTTCCGGCCTCTGGTTCCTCGCGCTGGATATTGACGTTTACTGGCACTATCTTCCCCTGCTCTGGTCGGTCATCCCGTTCGCGGGGATCGTGGCCTTCTGCCTCGTTCCCATCTACCGTCTGCCAACGACCGAGGAAAGCGGCCTGACGGCGAAAAAACTCTTTTCCATGCCGGTTTTCCTGCTCTTTCTGGTCATGATGATCTGCGCCGGCGCTTCCGAGCAATGTATGAGCCAATGGGCGTCCGGGTTTGCGGAAGCCGCCCTCGGCATTCCCAAAACCGCCGGAGATATGCTGGGTCCGGGGATGTTCGCCGTTGCCATGGCGCTGACCCGTGTGTTCAGCGGTAAACTTTCCAAAAAGATCGCTCCCACCGTTCAGATGACCTTCTGCGCCGCGCTCTGCGTGGTCGCCTACCTGCTCGCGGCACTGGCACAGCCGGCGTGGGCCGCGCTTCTGGGCTGTATGCTCTGCGGCGTTTCCGTCGGCATTTTCTGGCCGGGCATCCTCTCGCTTTCGGCGGGCCGGATCCCCGGCGGCGGCATTTCCATGTTCGCCATTCTCGCGCTGGCCGGCGACATCGGCTGTCTGACCGGCCCCGCGCTCTCCGGGAAGATCTCGGACCTGCGCGGCGGCGACCTGCGGGCGGGATTTCTCTTTGCCATCGTGTTCCCCGCCGTTGAGTTATTGGCGCTGATTTTGCTGACACGGTATCGAAAAAACAGGAAGGAGCCCCCGGAAACATGACCACCCTGATCCTCGTTCGCCACGGCCAGAGCGTTACCAACCTGACCCGCACCTTTACCGGGC
>OMRJ01000311.1 GCA_900313475.1 uncultured Eubacteriales bacterium
TACGCACGCTGCAGGAGTACCATGCGATGAAAAGATGGTAGTCGCAAGATGATCTGCGCCCGCGTGAGGTAACACAGAAGTTACCAAATATGGTTTTGGCGAAATCAGTGCCGATTTGATATAATACAGTTAACAAAAATTCTCTCTCCGCAAACTGTAATGCGTCAATGAACCATAGAAATGATCATATGGATTGTTAAGACGTGACAAAAAAATAGATAAGGAAATGGAGTCATAAGTGATGAAAAGAAAAATTGTAGTCTCTGCAATGTCGGCTATTGTTGCCGGATTAGCATCAGCAGTTAATGTAAACTCTATGCCCGACACAGGTAGCGACTCTGAGCGTATCGCCGCCGCGTTGAAAGTTGGTGCTGGCGATCGCATTATCTTGGAAAAGCGCGTTTCAAAAAATGATCCCGACCGCAATTGGTGGCTGATTGACGAGGCGATTTTGCTGCCATCCGATACAACGCTGATTATTCGCGACACTAAAATTAAGCTCTCAGATAAATGCCGTGACAATTTTATTCGCAGCGCTAACTGTGGACTTGGTGTAGCCGATATAAAGCCTGCCAAAAACATTCGCATTATTGGCGAAGGCAATGTGTTGTTGGAAGGCGCCGATCGTCCGCGCTCGACTGGCGATGCCGAAAAGACGATTCGACGCGTGAGCGCACATCGGTGGGATGAGTGGAACAAGTACGCTTATTGGCTGCCTGAAAGCGAAAGAAAAAATCACAAGGTCACATTTTTGGATATTCACAACAATTCCTACGGAACTGATTGGAATAAGCAAGGCGAGTCTGATCACGGCGACTGGCGCAATATAGGAATTCTTTTTGCTAAGGTCGATAATTTTGAAATCAAAGGGCTTAAGATGAAAGATACGCATGGCTGGGCGCTTTCAATGGAGGCGTGCACGCACGGGCGGATTGCGGATATTGATTTTAATATGGTGATGGAAAGGTTCATTGATGGTGTCTGGCAGAATATTGAAAATCAAGATGGCATCGACATTCGCAATGGTTGCCACTTCATTACGATAGAAAATATTACTGGCGTTACGGGTGATGATGTTATTGCGCTTACTGCGATTGCTCCGCCTGATGGCGTTCCGGAAAAATTCCGCCCATCTGGTTCGCTCTATACCACGCATGTGATGCATAACGATTTTACGAAGCGCGACCCCAACATATCGCATATCATAATCCGCAATGTGCGCGCCTATTCGCGGCTTTGCGCATTAATTCGCCTTTTGCCGGCGGGGACGAAGATTTCGAATGTAATTATTTCTGATGTGATAGACACCTTGCCGCCTTATTCGGTAGATCCGCACAATCATTGGGGCCCGGTTCTCCTCTTGGGCGATGGGGGGCATTATGGGAAAAATAAAGAAAAGAGCATTCGCTATCTTTCTGTTAATAATATTATTGGCGCTGAACGCACTCAGTATGTGGCGCAGATTTCTGGTTATGTGAGTGATTCATGCTTTAGCAATATCATCAATCAGAACCCAGAGTGCACGGCGTTTTATATCAAGGGCAAAGAGCATTTGACTAATTCTCAGATTGTTAATGTGGTTGAAGCGAAGGGTGAAGCAAAGTAATCAGGAAAGTGATGAAAAACAGAAACTTACATAATGCATTGGCAGCATTTTTCTTTGCGGCATTCCATGTCTATGGCGCTAATACTGGGAATGCTACTATAAAACTTACTCCCGGTGGCGAATTAGCAACGCGAGTGAATCGCAATTTTGACCGGCTGGAGGAGCATAAATATTGTCCGGAGAATGTTTTCCTTACAATGGAGCAGAGTGGCGGCTGGCCAGGCGATACCGAGGGGCGCACTATGCTCGGCCTTATTCTCGATTCGCAAATTACCGGACGCGAGCCTAAGTATCTCGACGCAATACTGAAACGCTTTCCTTCGGAGTTGAATGAGCGTGGTTATTTTGGTCCGATTTGGACTGACGCCGTCAACGAACAGCAAGTTTCGAGCATGGGTTGGGTTTTGCGAGCGCTATGCGCCCATTATCGTTGGCGGCCGAATCAGGAAACGCTGGCAAAGATTCGCCGCATTGCCGATAATCTTTTCGCTCCTTTGGGAGATGATTTTGCCAATTATCCCATCAATCCCGAACAGCGAAGCAAGAATAAGGGCGGGGCTTCA
>OMRJ01000310.1 GCA_900313475.1 uncultured Eubacteriales bacterium
ATATCCCATCAGGCCGGTCATTCGATTGGAATAATCCATCGATGAACTGACTTAATCATAGCTCATTTTTGAACCCTTTCCCGTATGTCCAGAAAGTAGGAATACCGCCCCAAAATCGAAAATTTCCACGATTTCGGAACGGTATGGTATAATGAAAATAATAACGGCAACCAGCCACAGGAAGGAGTGTCCGCCCTTGAAGGGAGCGACCACCATACAGGAACGCCTTTGGGAGCTTCGCAAGGACAAAGGCTTAAATCTGGAAGAACTATCAAGGGAAACAGGTATTTCAAAATCTGCCCTTGCCAGCTATGAATCAGATGATAACAAAGAAATCAATCACGGCAGCCTTATTGCACTGGCAGACTTTTATCAGGTGTCCATTGACTATCTGTTTTGCCGGACAGAAAACCGAGATCAGATCAACACCCCGCTGTCTGAACTACATTTGACCGATGAAGCCGTGGAGCTTCTGAAAAGCGGTCGTATCAACAACCGGCTTCTATGTGAGATTGCAACCAATGATAAATTTGAGCAGCTTATGACTGATACAGAAATTTATATTGATGGTCACGCAACCTCCACCTTCCGTACTCTTTATGAATCTTTGGAAGAACAGCGGCAAACTATCGTTCAGAAATACAAGCAGGCGGACAGTGATTTCTATTCGCAGACACTTCTTGCCGCAGAAGTAAAGGAAGAAGATTTTTTCTGTCATGTGACGCACAAAACATGGGACGCCATTCTCCACGATATACGGAAAGCCCATGAACATGACATTGACAGTACGCCGGACTACTCCCTTGCAAAGAAGATGGGTCTGGAAATCCGAAAAGCCATTCAATCCTCCGGGGACTATCTCGGAAAAGTGTGGGCAGTTATTTTTAATATGCTCGGCATGGATTTTTATAAGCTGTCCCCTGATGAACAGAAAACATTCAAAAAGGTTTTGTCAAAATCGCCAGCTATCAAAAACAGCCCGGTCAACTTCCGGCGTAAGAGAAAATGAAAACAGCCGTTGCGGGCTTTGTGTTCCTGCAACGGCTGTTTTGTCTTGATTATTATATTATCCGTATAACCCGATTATCCCATGCTACATTCAAACAAGAACATTTCACACTGATCATCAACAGCTCTTTCTTTTTCAAACGAGGAATAGGTTTTTACGGTTGCAAATCCAATTTCTTTCAAGTAGTGTTCCATCTCGCCAAATTTGTATAGATGGGTTTGAAAGTCCATCGGCTCACTCTGTAACAGCTTTGCCCCATTGTACAACTCATAGATTGCCGGAGAAAACTGCGTCTGGGTTTCCTCGTCGTAGTAATTCTTGCTTCTCAACAGCAGATCAAATCCCTGCTCTGTTTTTACGGAAACGGCAGTTTTGTAATCGCTGTCGTTCTCACATCTATCAGCAACGGTATCGACAGCAAACACAAACTTACCTGCCGGAGCCAGCATTTCCTTTAGTTTCGCCAGAATCTTCTTGCATAGGTTCATATCTGTAAACAGCGATACAGAACCAGAGGAAATAAATATATAGTCATATTTCTCACTGGATGAATATTCTAAAATATCTGCTTGCACGACCCTTGCATCGGGAGCCTTTTGCTTTAGCTTTTCCAGCATTTCACCTGACAAATCCATTCCGCAAATATGGAAGCCCCGTTCCATAAAGGGAATAAGGAATCGTCCACTGCCACATAAGGGTTCTAAAATCTTTTTTCCTTTTTCGGCATAGGAAAGATAAAAGTCCAACTCATCCTGTGGTGCTTTTTCATGTAAAATTTCGTACATTTCGGTACACAAACTGCCGTAATAATTTTGTTTGAGTTCGCTCATATATTTTCCTCTCTTTTTAGTTGTTGCGTATAAATGGTTTTTTTACTTCAAAGCTAACCAAGTCCGTGTAGGCCGCAGGTTTTCGGTAGGCATTTCCCCATGTTTCCTGCTCCCGATATGCTCTAATGCGATCCATGTCAAACTCTGCAATCAAAATATCTTCCAAAATGTCGTTGGCCTTTACGACCGCATTGTCTAGGCAATTTCCATTTTCATCAAATACCACAGGGGAAAAAGCACAGGAACCGCCCCATCCTTCGCCCGGATAGTTTGCCATTGCAACCCCAACCATATTTTCAAAAGCTCTTGTATTCAGCTGATTGATTCTAAGAGGGTTCATATCGCAGGCGTTGGGAACCAAAATGATTTCCGCACCTTTCAGCATTAGCACACGGGCGCTTTCTGGAAATTCCCGGTCATAACAGATCATTACGCCTATTTGAACCCCTTCAAAGTCACACACCTTAAATTCGCTGCCATGCTGCAACAGCTTTTCTAATGAAAAATCGCAGGTATGGACTTTGGCATAGTTCAGAAGGATACTCCCGCTTCGGTCAATGATTATAGCGGTGTTTTGGAATTTTTCATCTGCCTTTGATAAAAATGTAGCGCAAACTCCAATCTTGTATTTTTGGGCAGCGTCTTTTATAGCGGCTACATAGTCGCTTTCGATTGTGACAGCACTTTCCAGCCATTCTTTGCGCTCTTCTTCAAAAGCAGGGTTGGTCGGATTGTCAAAAGCTCCATCAAACGGTGCAGCATATCCGTTAGACCACATTTCTGGAAAAAGCACAATATCTGCACCCATGCAGCTTGCTTCTTTTATATATTGAACGGCCAACTCCAAATTTCTGTTTTTGTTATTTGGTATAGCTTTCTTTTGTACCAGAGCAATTTTAATTGTAGACATCTATCTCCCTCCTGCGTCATCCCTTTAGCTCAGTGTGTTTTCTGTATCGTGTGCCAATTCAATTACATCAGCTATGTCACAATCCAGAGTTTTACAAATCCGCAGGAGTGTTTCCATACTGATATGCTTTCCTTTGCCCATGTTGGCAATCATATTAGTGGTTAGACCGGCGGCAAGCCGCAAATCCTCTTTCCTCATGCCACGCTCTTTCAATGTGTTCCATAGTGGCTGATAACTAATGTGCATAGGCTTCCCGTCCCTCTTTCCATCGTCAAGTGTTCTGCACCCATTATAGCAGAAATCTTGTGTTTTCACAATATTTCTTGACCGCACCGCCGATTCCGTCTGGATTGTGCTTTTCCTTTCTTCGCTTTTGTTACATCTAATTAGCCATGAGCTGCTTCATGCCCTGGGACTTTGCGCCGGGGTTGTCGTTGCCGTAGCCTTCAAGCAGGTTGATTGCACCCCAGATGCCGAGACCTGCGCCGAGAGCGATAACGAGAGTCTGAAGAACGGTTACTGCGCTGTTGAAAAATGCCATATACGTTTCCTCCTGATATTTGAAATGGATTTTGAAATGAAAAAAGCCCTCCACAATACCGGAGAACCGGTCGGAGGGCAGAGACAACGAGACTATTCAACTGCAATCATATCTATCACCACCACCTTTCAAGGGAAATAGGGTCAACCATCTTTGCCGGTGCGATTCACCAGACCATCCCTTGCTTTTGCAATCTTCTGGATGCGGCTTGTCAGCTGGGCAATCGTTGCATTGATTTCATGCTGATTGTCCGCATAGAAGTAGCCATCATAATCGCTGCAAATAGGTTCACCTTTGCTTCGCAGGGAATTGACGATTCTTCTGATTTCTGACCCTTTTACATGAAAAACGGCTTCAAGCGTTTTACTTGAAACCGGATTGTTGGAACCTCTGTAATACTTGGACAGGTATTCACAGAATGTTTCCTCAATATTGAATTGGGGAGTTTTTTCCATTAAGGCCCTCCTTTAATCGGCATCGACTACTACAAATTCATCACCTGCCTTTAATTTCAATCTGCGGCTCAGAAACTGTTCGATGTTGAACTCATTCTTTTTGTCGAAGTCTGATGTGTACTTATAGTTCGGATGCTGTGTCAGATCGTACTTGTCAGACAGAAACGGTCTCACACCACGCAGCTGCAAGATGCACTTACCACCATCCAGAACTGCCAGCTCATCCACGGTCGCAAGGTCTTTCCCCAGCTTTTGATAATTCATGCCGTAGGATGGGCTGTTGCCTCTGGTATTTGAGGTGTTGTAGGTGTCGATGGTCTCTTTCCCCAGCGCCTGATTCAGCTCTTTCAGTGTGGTAGGCTCAGAACCGCCGAGGAAAATACGGGAATCCATATTGCCGATGATGGTGTCCGAATTGTCCTTGTAAATGGCTTTCAGCTGAGACTGCGCCTGAAGGACAAGGCAGGCAGATATTTCACGGCTTCGGATGGTCGCAACCAGCTTTTCCAGATTGGGAATCTGACCGATATTTGCCGCTTCGTCAATCAGACAGCGCACATGAACCGGAAGTCTGCCGCCGTACACATCATCTGCTTTCTCACAAAGCAGATTGAACAGCTGGGTATAAATCATGGAGATCAGGAAATTAAAAGTCGCATCCGTGTCCGACATAATCAGGAACAGTGCTGTTTTCTTGTCTCCGAGGGTATCTAACTGCAATTCGTCATAGGCTGTAATAT
>OMRJ01000309.1 GCA_900313475.1 uncultured Eubacteriales bacterium
ACCGTTTGACGCCACACGATATACCTTAAATCCCGAAATGTCCTCCGACGAATCGTTTTTCCAAGTGATAAGGCATTCGGCACCGTCAAGCACCGCAGCGGCGTCTGCGGCGACAGGCGCGGTCTTGTCAACCTTATAGGAGTATACCTTACTGTAATCCGACACAAGTCCGGCGGTATCCGTGCAGCGGGCACGGACATACACGGTGTCGCCGTCGTTCATTTCGTCAAGCGGCAGATTAACGGTATAATTTTTGTAGTACGAGCCGATATTTTCGACTGTTGCCAACGTCTTAAAAACGGAATCCGCAGAGGTGCGATATTCAACGGTAAGACTGCCGAGCATACCGTTGTCGCTTGCAAGCACGCCTATGCCGCGCGCAGCGGGACCTACGACAGAGCCGGATACGGGGCTGATGCTGTTGACAATCGGCTTTACCGTGTCTACAAGCGGCTGTGCCGACACCCAATCGGTGTATTCGCTGTCGTTGTTTGCCGTGTCGGCGACACGCAGTTTATAGTAGTATGTATGCCCCTCCGTGACATTTCTGTCATAGAAGTCGACCGTAGTCAGAGCAGACGCTATCGTAAGATAGTTGCCGTCGGCGGAATCCGCTCTTGTAAGCTGATATTTCCCGAGGTCGATTTCATCGCCTGTATTCCACTTCAAATAGATATATCCGTCGCCGCCGGTCGCGGTAAAGCCGGCAGGCATTGCAGGAGGCGTATGATCCACATAGTATTCGACAAACGGTGCCGACGCGGAGGAATCGCTGACATTGCCCGATGAGTCCGTCGCAACCGCGCGGACAAACACACTGCCGTCGTCAAAATCGGCAAACGAAAGCGTGCAGCCGTATGTCTGCGAAGACGAAGCGTATGTGAACGTTTTTGACGAGGCGTCCGTCCATGTTTCGCGGTCAAACGAATACTGAATCGTTATCGTTTTTATGTCGCAGTCATCGCTTGCGGTCGCGCTGAAATTAACATACTTCGAGTATCTTGCCGGAGCAGGCGCGAGCTTCGTAACTACGGGAGCAGAGGTATCGGCAAGCGTCGAAACGGTAAGCTCGTCGGAATATTCGCCGACATTGCCGCAGTTGTCAACAGCGGCGACGCGATAAGTGTAAGAGGTCGCGGGTGTAAGTCCGCCGATGTTATAGCCGAGAGTTGTGACTGTCGAAGATATGTTGACGAAGCCGCCGTCGGTCTTGCGCTGAAGGATGAAGCTTGCCGCGTCGTCGGAGGACACGTCATCCCATTCGAGCGTAATCTTAGATGAATAAATGACCCTTGCCTTAAGTCCCGTTACCTTTTCGGGTCCGGTGTTGTCAACCGCATATTTGACGGTTTTAGGCTCGCTTCTGTTGCCCGCCTTATCATAGACAACCGCCTTTACGAGGACAACTCCGTCCGCAATTGCGGCAGTGTCAAAATAAAAAGTGAACGGTGAAAAGATCGCCTTTCCGATAAGATACCAGTGTTCGCCGTCGTCGACGGAATACCAAAGCTCTGCGTGGACGGGCGCGACATTATCGACCGCACCGACCTTGATCTTTTGCGTGCGGGAAATAAAGGTATTTGTTGAGGGCGTGATCTTTGTCACAACGGGAGGCTCTGTATCCTTTGCGCATGCGGCTGACGCAATATCCGACGGTTCGCTTTCAAGCCCGTAGCAGGTGCGCGCCGTGACATAGTAGCTGTAGTTTACATCTTCCTCCGCCGAGGTATCGGTATAGGAAAGAGTCTCCCGTCCGCTGACCGTGCCGAGCTGAGAGAAACCCTCCTCGCCGTCTGCCCTGCGGTAAACGACATAGAGGTTTGTCTCCGCCTCCGCTGCCTTCGACCACGAAATGATTATCCTCTCATAATCCCCCACGGCATTGACACCGACAAGCTTTTCGGGTCTGTATTTTTCGGTGTACTGTGCCGTATAAACGGCTTCGCCGTCGACAGCAGTCGGTTCCTTGTCCCAACCGCTGAAAACATATGCGCGCTCCGAGGTCTTTTCCCTGACGGGAGTTTCTCCGGAGTAAACGGGAACGGTACCCCACTCAACATCGGACGACTGCAAAACCGTTCCGTCCCAGTTGACAAAGGTAATTCTGCTTTGACGCATCTTCCATATGGCATATAATGTTACCGTTTGCCCGTCTTCTTCGGTGAGATTCTTAACAGTATCTCCGGCTGAATATTCGGCATCTCCGGAATTCTTTGTTGACCATCCGACAAAAATACAGTTATCCCGCACAAAGGCGTTTTCGGCAAGCGTAATTGTGCTTCCGTAAGCACACTCAACAGATTCGATAGAACCCTCCGAAGCCCCGTTTCCGTCGTATCTTAATATATATTTGTTCCTTTGCCATTTTGCATAAAGATCAATAACGTCATTATTTATCTCAGATAAATTCTTATCGACAGATTCATTATTGTATTCAACGTCACCGTTATTTGTCCGACTCCATCCCAAAAATGTAAATCCTGTTTGTTTTAAACAATAATCATTAAATCTTATCGGCACATCGTAGATGCAGACAACATTTTTTATGTCATTATTTGTTTCTTCGTTAGTATGGAATTTCAGCGTATATGCTATCGGTGTCCACCGAGCAAACCATGTTGTATCTGTCGAGGACATAGCCGCATAGGCATTTAAGGTCAAACAGCCTTCTGCATCAATCATCTGCACGTTACTGTTTTCACTGTCGTAATATCCGTCAAAAATATATCCCTTTCGATACGGAATCTCTATATTTTCCGAGAAAGATATCTTTTTATCATACGATTCATCCGAAAAATATGCATTGTTGAATATTGCATATATTTTTTCGGCGCCGGGTTTGTCCGCATTTTTGTTATCGAGTTTTACTGTGCTTTTGTTCGGAGTATAAAAAAATGTAAAGTATTTACTGTCAACCCCCGAATAATCTACAAAAGCTTTATCTGTTTGAATAATACCGTCAAGCGCCGGACCGTATTCCTCGCCGATTACATCATTCCAATCTGTTTTATAGCCATAAATTGAATAACCCTCGTACTCTGCGGCAGACGTAAATGTTTTACTGTCGGAAAATGCAAACGACTCTTCCGCATTTTTGTCTGTAAATATTTCTTTTACAAAATATTTATTGTCGGTGGTTTGTTCCAGTGCCGCATGTCTGACTTTTATAGATTCGCTGTCTTTTTTTAAGTCTTTTATTGCAGACTCCAATGCTTTGGCGGCATTATCTATTTCTTCCTGTGCGGACGTTGTATAACCATCCGACAAATCATTTATTATCGACATTGCGTCATTATACGCGTCGACAAAAATTGACATTGAATCATTTGTATATTCAACACTGTTTATTATTTTTGAGGCTGTCGTCACCACACTTCTGAGGAATGCGGAGTCAACAACCGTACAGGGCGAGTAGAAGTGAAGATAAAGGTCGTCGCCGCCCGCGCCCTGGTTAACATCTCGAACCGTACCTGTACGGAAATCTATTACATCGCGCCAGCCCGGCCATGAGGATGAGCCGATATACCGGTTGTCCTTTGTGCAAGTGACAATGGAAATAGCAGGACCGAACGCGCGATCATATGTTGCGTACATCTTCATCTCATCGCTTTTACCTCCGCAGCCCCTGTTAAGCTCAACCGCACCGTCGCTGTGAAGCTTAGGAGAATATGTACCGTTATCTCCTGTATTGCACTTATACCAACCTACTCCGCTTGTATTTGAACGGCTGTTAGCCACAATGTAACTGTCCTCATTTTCGTTATGTGTAATACGAATACCTTTACAGGCGTTTGCGGCAGCAGGGTCTTTGGTCATAGTATATGAAAAATAAACATAATAGTCACCGCCTGTACCTGCAGTAAGATCATGATCACAATATCCCGCGCCGCATGTAGTATCGGTGTAGGAATCATAACCTGCATTTGATGCATGACTGTCATGATAACCGACAGCGTTTTTTATATTCGTTTGAGCGTCACCCCTTTTCTTATAATAGCAAAGGGCAATGTTTTTAACAAACCATGTTCCCGCAGGGTAACAGTACTCCGTAGTATACGGCTTGGTATTATAATCGCCGTTTTTGTAATTGTAAGTAAGACTGCTTGATGCATTTATCAAGTTTTCCGATGCATCTGACACTTCTTCGTAAGTGACTTTGGGATTGCCGAGCACTTCTCCCGCCTTACGTAATGCTTTGGCGTATCCATTCCAAGATTCTGCCGTATACATTGACATTTGAATATCATAACTTGAATTTACACATTCAAAATAAAAATCACGCAAAGCAGATTTATTATTGTTATAAAGATTAAAATAGATATAGTGGTAAGTATTTGTTGTAAATGTATCGCTGTATGATGTTTTGCCATATGTAAAAATACGATAATTCGTCCATTCGTTAAGCTTGATTCCGCTGATGTCGTAATTCGGATGTTTATTTGCATCCTCCTGATAAATGACGCATTCACTGTCGTATCTCGTATAGGCATGCATTTGTTCCAATTTTGTACCGTCTGCCGTCTGAAGCTGAACCTCATGCTCATAGTAATCGGTGTGCTGATCATCGGTTACTGCAAGACCGAACTTCATATTGGGGATTTGGTTCATGTTTGAATAACGCGAAACGTCGACATAATAATGTGCGTACGGAGAACTGACGGTTACGTTTTTGTTGTCATTATTATGATAA
>OMRJ01000305.1 GCA_900313475.1 uncultured Eubacteriales bacterium
ACTTTTACAGACAGGCGAATCACTCGGTTTTATACCAAATAATATCGGTATAACCGAATGCTGCAGCGAGCACTCCGGACAGGCGCGCACGCTCGGTTGCTATGTTTTGCTTACGGCTTATCGTTTCGGACTGAATGTTGATGTAAAGAGAATGCTTGGTGTTATCAAAAACGATATTTTTGCTGATGACAAGAAAGACTTTACGGTTAACGGAGTCTGCGAGTCACATACGTGGATGCTTGATATGGCGGATTGCTGTGCGTTAACGGCGCAGGTCGCAAGAGAAAACGGTGACGACGGGCTTGCCGAACTTCTCACACCGCTGGCGGAACAGTGGCGCAAATGTTACGACCCCGAAACAGGACTTCTCGACGGTAAAAGCTCTTATTATGAAGGTACTCTTTATAATTATTCATTCCGTCAGATGGTTGATATGAAGGCAAGAATCGACATAGCCGGCGGCAGCAAACGTTTTGTGAAGCTGCTTGACGATTTTTTCGGCTACGGTGCGCCGCCTGTGATTCTTCCGACCGATCCCGATAACTATGAGCCTGTAAGAGAGGGTATGAAGCTCGGACGTTTTGAAGGCTTTAATAATGAATCCGATACCGAAGCGCCGTTTTCCTATATCTATGCCGGACGACAGGACAGAACATGTGAAATAATCCGCGCAGGCATGGAGAATATGTTCAAAACGGGACGCGGCGGACTTCCCGGCAACAACGACACGGGGGCATTGTCTTCGTATTATGTTTTTGCCTGCCTCGGCATTTTTCCTGTTGCAGGTCAGGATCTTTTTCTTATCGGTTCGCCGACAGTGAAAAAAGCTGCCGTTCACCTTTATAACGGAAATACACTTCGCATTTTTGCGGAAAATAATTCCGAAAAAAATATTTATGTTGCAGGTGTGACATTTAACGGAGAGCCTGTTCCCGATTTTATGTTAAAGGCATCCGAAATAATTTCGGGCGGCGATCTTGTTTTTATAATGACCGACAAACCGCCGCACGTATCAGGAGGAGAGAAAAATGGAACAGTTTATAATTGATCAGATAAAATACGGATTAAAATATTTGCCGGCAAACCTTGCAAAATATCCTTTTGTCAAAAAGCATTCCGTGCAGACGGATATGATGAGAAAAAAAGAATTTGTATGCGGCGTATGCCATCCGACGGACGATTACGCTCAGATTCGGGAGGCAAACATCGGATGGATCAGAATTGATATTACCGAACCTCCGCTTGATGACAACGGCAATGTGACCGAAACCTATATTTCGTTTAAGAAAAAGGCGTTAGGGTATGCCGAAAACGGAATTAAGGTTATGGCTGTAACTCCCTATCCGGGATCATATTTTGCACGCGGTGTTGATGTACGTACCCGGGAGGGGGAGCAAATACTAAAGAGAGATGCCCGGTTTATGATTACGGACCTTCAGGGTGTTGTCGGCGGATTTCAGATAACAAATGAAATGGGAATGCCGCATTTTACACTGCCTCTCGGTATGCAAGAAGCGGTCCGTTATATAGGTGTTCAACTCGAGGAGATGTATGCGCACCGCGGTGATATCATAATAGGCTACAATTCTGCCGGACCGCAGGCGGATCTGCATTCTTTTCTGAAGCCTTATCATAAATACTGCGATTACATAGGGATAGATATGTATCTCGGCTGTTTTGACAGCCTTCCGGGTTTTTTCTGGATGTTTGATGCAATGACCGATTACCTGTGGGCGATGACCAAAAAGCCGATTATGATAATGGAATTCGGTTACATCAGTGACGGACATCCCATGTCAGGCGAGGACAAGAAAAAAATTCTTGAAGGCTACGGTGTAAAGAGTGAAGGGGACGCGAAGAAAAATATTAAAAGCTTTGTCGAAAATCTTCCTGTTGATATGAAGAACCATGTTAAAAAAGTTTGTAAAAACGATCCTTCACGGTATTTTAATCTCATTTTTCGCAGTGATTTGACGAATCACCTCTATAAGGAACTGCCTGCAATAACAAAAATTCCGGGCTATCATCACACTCCGGAGGGGCAGGCAAAATTTTATAAGCATATTCTGATGCATTTTTATAAAAAACAATATATTGTCGGGGCGTTTGTTTACTGTTATGCAGACGGCAAAGCATGTCATATTTGCGGTCAGTCTGATTGTCCGACCGAGACGCGCTGGGGACTCGTTGACCTTAAGGGATGTCCTAAACCGTCTTATTATGCCGTAAAAAAAGCATACGGTACAATAAAATGGCTTGTAAAGGTTGAGGGGAAGTAAATTTTCAGAGGTAATTTATGGAAATTAAAAAAGTACTGATTG
>OMRJ01000301.1 GCA_900313475.1 uncultured Eubacteriales bacterium
CAGACCGAACGCGCTGCGGAGCGCACGACCGAAACTCCCTCGACGTTACCCGAGCAGACTGCGTACACCAAGGAGCAGATCGTGGATGTTCTCAAAAACGCAGTGAACAAAACAAAGAGCTATACGGGAAGCATTACAGTTCATCACAAAGAGTCCTTTTCCGATATGAAAATATCAAACGTTACCCCCGGCGGCGAGCTTTCCGCACGCGCCATGAATTTTATAACAGGACTTATTATCAAGCCCTCGGAGGAGGATTACAGCTTCTCCGGCGGAAGAGCCACCACATCGGAGGGCGAGCAGACTCAGCTCCTTTTACCGAAGGACGCCGCGTTCACTCTTGATGCAAGCGGTGTTAAATCGGCAAAGCTTGAAAAAAAAGACGGAATGACACACATTACCGTAACCCTTGTGAGAGAGGAGTGCAATTCGCTTACCGACAAGCCGAAGCACAATGCCTCCGCTATCGGTTATCTTGATATTGGCAGCGCATTCAGCAGAATGAAGATTACCGCTGTTAAAATAGTGTATCCAGGTTCTGTTATTGACGCGTATATCAGAGATGACGGATATGTTTCGTCGGTTACATATACGGTTAATATGGACTGTCACGGAGAGGCCTCTTACGGACTTATCAACGGCTCCGCAGATTTCAAGGGAGCACAGACGGAGGTTTGGACGGTTAAGTGGTAACGGTGTTTTAAAAATACAGGTTCGCACACGGTGGTGTAAGCATATCGTGTGCGAAAAATTTTTTAAACATACAAAAAACTACTACAAAAAATATAAAAATTATTTATTTTTTTATTTTCTATTGAAAAAAAGTATATGATTTTGTTACTATACTGTTAAGGAGGAATGAAAAAATGAGTTTTTCAAAAAAAATATTGGCTGTTTTTCTTTGTGCGGTAATGCTTCTGCCTGTGTGCGCCGTAGGTGCATCTGCATCCGGCAGGTGTGCATGCGGGAACGACCCGATAGTTTATGTCGTCGGCAAACAGCCTCTTTATGTGTTTAACGAGGACGGAACAAAGACCGAACAGCTTGTTAAGAGCGACCTTGACATAGGCGGCATCGCAAAAAAAGTGCTCCCGATTCTCGGCAGTGCGTTAAAAACGGGAGACTGGACCGAATATTGTGACGCGCTCTATGATATTCTTGCTCCCGTATATGATAACGTCAGGTTAGACGGCAACGGAAAGCCTGTAAACGCAAATACAGGTATTGACTGGTCATGGTCGCCTGCGACCGTCCCGTCCGCTCACTCATACCATTTCGGCAACGCGTTTTATTATCAGTTTGACTGGCGTCTTTCGCCCCTCGACGTTGCCGATGACCTTAACGATTACATCGAGTGTGTGAAGCAGAAGACGGGACACGACAAGATAGTTCTTGTCAGCCGCTGCATGGGTACTAACTATGCAATGGCGTATCTTTATAAATATGAGCGTCCGCGCAACTATTCGGGAATAACCGCTTCGGCATGGCTCAACGGCGCGATGAACGGTATGGACTGGACGGAGGCGTTATATTCGGGCACAGTCGTTCTTGAACCCGACAGCGCATACCGCTTCGTTGAAGTTCTCGGTCTTACCGATTCGATTGAGGATGCGGCTCTTGCGGAGGTGCTTAACCTTACCGTAAACAGCCTGAAAGAGACATACGGTTTTGATGCCGCATGCAAAATAATTGAGAAGAAACTCTATCCCAATATAAAGGACAGACTTATCGCGCGTCTTATTAAGCATTTTTACGGCACAACGGGCGGTTCGCTCTCAATGATAAACGACAAATTCGAGGAGAGCATCAATACCGTTTATCCCACCGATGCCGATAAGGCTGAGTATGCCGCCGTTATTGCGAAGGCAACGGAATACCACGATAATGTTACCGTTCATACGGGCGATATACTCAAAGAGGCGGAAGCCTCGGGTGCTCCCGTCGGAATTTTCGCGGAGTACGGCGGACAGCAGTATCCTCTTTCGGCAAGCGCTCCTTATTGCGGCGATTCTTCGCTCACACTTACCGATCAGTCGTTCGGCGCCGTTTCCTCAAAGGTTGACGGAAAACTCGATGAAAAATACATTGAAGAACGCGTCAATGCTGGCTTTGAAAAGTATATATCCCCCGATAAGCAGGTCGATGCGTCCACATGTCTTTTCCCCGAAACGACATGGTTCTTCAAAAACGCACACCATACATATCCCGAAGCGATCCACTATGTGATGCTGTGGTTTTTGAGAGGTGAAAAGCCCACGGTTTCGGCTGATGCAAGCTATCCGCAGTTCATGAACTATGACGCATCAATAACCGATTTGCCGACATGGAAGCAGCTGTCACCCTTGCAGGAAAAAAACACGAGCGATATTGACTGGTCGAAATATAATCCTACAGGATCAACGGCAAGTCTGCTTTTGAAGATAATATACAAAATGCGTGAGATTGTACTGTACATCGTCAATCTGATACGGGATATTGTTCACTCTGCAACAGGATAAAGCAAAGCTGACTTTAAAAAGCTTACCGTAAAAAGTGCGGACATTGAACAGTTTTCAGTAAAAAACGAAAAAAACAAGTTTATGTCGAACATTAAGTTTTTCGCCCGACAAAACTTGTTTTTTTTGCTTTGTGTCAACCTTATACCGCCGAAGTCCCTTTTCCCGTTTTCGGACTGACCTTAAACGTCGTAAGCCCGACGGTTAAGAGTCGGTTGATTGCCTCAGAAAGAAATCGGCTTGTTGCGGTATTTTATTTTATCCTGTTTCTTTCATTGTTCTTCTTATCTTTTTTTTGCTTTTACCGTGATGATGATTGAAGCTGCACTTACGGCTGCCGCGGCGACTGTGAGTGCGGCTGCCCGTTTAACCTGTTCCATGCTCGTCGGAATGTGAGTGAGCACAAATTCCGTGAACGGTTTTTGAATTTTATCGGAACATAGACTGTCAAAGGTTACGGTTCTTGTCGTGAAAGCGTTTGTGTTGCTTTCATCAAGCTCAAAAATGCGAACGCCGCGTTTTCTTTTCGGTCCGTACACATTGAAACCGGCGCATTGAGTGTAAATAAGCTTTATTCCGTCGAGGTCGGCAACAAAAGAATTATTGTGATCGTGACCGACTGCAATCGCGAGACAGCCGCCGTCGCTTTTCAGAATATCGAATTCCCCGGAATTTTTGTCCGGCGTTGCGGGGGATTCAAGCATAAATCCGCCGTTTGCCTTTATTTCGTCGGGCAAAACATAAAATTCGTTTTTGTGTGTTCTGAATGCTTCAACCGCGCCCTTTGTATGTCGCGGAACTTTTTTTATAACGTCGAAAAATTCAGGAACCGGAATATGCTGAAAAACAATATGCGGAATGCTTTCGCCGTTTTCTTTTTCACTGCGGCGAATTTCTTTGTACAGGTCGAGCTGTTCTTTTTTGACAGGGAAGTATTCGCCGGTTGCGCTTTGTCCGCCGCTGTCGAACAAAAATATTTCAAAAATACATTTTTTCCCCGATTCGTCATAAACGGGAATCACTGTTGTGCCCGAATCGCCGTCGCGCTGCATTCCGCCGATAAATCCGGGATACTTTGAGTAGATCAGGCTTTGTTCTTCATTTGATATTCCGCACTGTGCGTCATGGTTGCCGAATGTGACACAGAAAGGTACGTTCGCCTCATTGAGCGGCGCAAGATATGATGCTATTATTGCCTCAACATTTGCGCGTGTGTTTCCTATTCGCAGCCGCGGATCAAGCCCGTAAATCTGATCACCCGTAAAAACGGCAAGGTCGGGTTTTTCTTTTTTCAGCGCGAGCCTCAAAAGCTTTATCGAATCTGCCGAAACGGGAAAGATATCCTGAACGTCGGCAATTTGCATTATCTTAAATTTTCCGTTTTTAAAATTAAGCTTGTTTCTCTGCATGTAATCACCGTAAAAATTACTATAGATAAACAGCCGCAGTACACGAGATACGGCGGCTGATTTTTTTATTTATCAATCGAAAGACCGAGCAGTTTGAGCTGATCGCTGTCAACAGGGGACGGGCACTCCGTCATGGCTTCGGTTGCGTCCTTAAGCTTGGGATATGCTATAACGTCACGGAGACTCTCGGCACCGAGCATTTGCATAACAAGTCTGTCAAGACCTATGCCCATGCCGCCGTGCGGAGGAGGACCGAAACGGAAGGCGTCAAGCAGATAGCCGAATTTCTGATGCGCTTCCTCGTCCGAGAGGCCGAGAAGCTCGAAAATCTTGCTCTGAAGCTCGGGGTTTGTTATACGTATCGAGCCGCTTGAAAGCTCGATGCCGTTAAGAACAAGGTCGTAAGCCTTTGCTCTGACTGCGCCCTTGTCGCTTTCGAGATAGGGGAGACACTCGTCGAGGGGAGCTGTGAAAGGATGGTGCATAGCAACCCATGTCTGCGTTTCGTCATCCCAGTCGAAGAACGGGAACTCAACGATCCAAAGAAGATTGTAGCCGTCCTTGATTATATTTAGCTTCTTTGCAACTTCATTTCTTAATGTGCCGAGCGTGGTGAGGGCAAGAGTTTTTCTTCTGTCGGCGACGATGAGGATTACATCACCCTTTTCGGCGCCTGACTTTGTGATGATTTCGTTCATTTTTTCTTCGGAGATAAATTTGCCGAAGGAGGACGAAACGCCGTCATCGGTTATGCGAACCCATGCAAGTCCTTTTGCGCCTATACCCTTTGCGTGCTCGGTAAGCTTGTCGATTTCTTTTCTCGTAAGCTCATGTACGGCGTTTTTGGCTGTGAACGCCCTTACCGTACCGCCGTCTGCAGCCGCGCTTTCAAACACGCTGAAGCCGCAGTTCTTTACCGTGTCGGTGAGGTCGAAAAGCTCCATTGCGAAACGTGTGTCGGGCTTGTCGGAGCCGTAACGTTCGAGTGCGTCGTTATATTTCAATCTGGGCAGAGGAGTGACAATGTCAACATCAAGAGCCTCCTTGAACAGTTTTTTCATGAAGCCTTCTATAAGCTCCAAGACGTCGTCGACGTCGACAAAGCTCATTTCAAGGTCGATCTGTGTAAATTCGGGCTGACGGTCGGCGCGAAGGTCTTCGTCGCGGAAGCAGCGGGCTATCTGCATGTAGCGGTCAAAGCCGGCAACCATTGAAAGCTGCTTGTAAAGCTGCGGAGACTGCGGAAGCGCGTAAAACTCGCCGTTATGAAGACGGCTCGGAACAAGGAAGTCGCGAGCTCCTTCGGGGGTTGACTTCATGAGTATGGGCGTTTCGATCTCGATAAAGCCGTGGTCATAGAAGTAGTCACGGGTGATTTTCGCAACCTTGTTTCTGAAAAGGATGTTGGATTGGAGATCGGGACGTCTCAAATCAAGATAGCGGTATTTAAGACGTGTTGTCTCTGCCGTCTGACAGTTGGGGACTATTTCAAACGGAGTGGTTTCGCTCTTTGAGAGAATACGCAGCTCGGTAACAAAAAGCTCGATGTCGCCGGTGGGGAGCTTGTCGCTCTTTGCCGAGCGTTCACGTACCGTGCCGACCGCCGCAAGGACATATTCGCTTCTTGCAGCCGCTGCTTTTTCAAACACTTCCTTGTCGGTATTTTCGTCAAATGCAAGCTGTAAAATACCGGTTCTGTCACGCAGATCTATAAAAATAAGTCCGCCGAGGTTGCGCGCTCTCTGCACCCAGCCGAAAACCGTGATTTCTTTTCCGATATCGGCGGCTCTGAAATTACCGCAGTAATCGGTTCTTTTTAATCCTGCCAAAAATTCCATTTATTTTTTTCCTCCGTTCAGAAGCGACAAAAACGGATTTGCACCGCTGCTGCCGTCATCGTCATCAAATAATCCGTCTGCGCCGCCGAGTACGTTTTCAAACAACGCGTCAACGGCAAGCTCCGCAAAATCGTCGACAAAAGTGTCGAGTTCAAAATCAATCTTTTCGCCGCTTTCCATTTTTTTGACGCTCAAAGTGCGGCTTCCTATTTCGTCGCCGCCTAAAACGGCAGTGTAAACAGCATTGCGCTTGTTTGCGTATTTCATCTGTGCTTTAATTGATCTGCTGCCGAGATCGGTTATCGCATACACACCCGCTTCGCGCAATTCGTTGACAATGCGCATTGCCTCGAAGGAGTAGTCCTCCGACGCGGGAATGATATAGATTATGGGCTTTTTATCCGGCGGAAGCTCTTTTCCTTTTGCTTTGATAAGCAGCATAAGACGCTCAATGCCCATGCCGAATCCGCATGCCGGTATGCTGTCGCCCGACAACTCTTTAATCAGTCCGTTGTATCTGCCTCCGCCGCATACGGTGCCCTGTGCTCCGATTCCGGTTGAAACAAATTCAAACACGGTGTTTGTATAGTAGTCGAGTCCGCGCACAATGCGGGGGTTGACGGTGTAGTCAATTTGCATCGCATTAAGATATTTCTTTACTTTTTCAAAGTGAGCCTTGCAGTCTTCACATAAAAAGTCGAGCATTACGGGCGCGCCCTTTGCAATCTCCTGACAGACGGGACTTTTACAGTCCAGAATGCGCATCGGGTTTTTTTCAAGCCGAGTAAGACATGTTTCGCAAAGCCTGTCCTTTCGCTCCTCAAAATACTTTTTCAGCTCCGCGTGATATTTTTTACGGCATTCGGGGCAGCCTATCGAGTTGATTTCAAGGCTGATGTCATCTATTTCAAACATGTCGAAAATGTGACGTGCCAGTGCTATTATTTCCGCATCCGCCGCAGGTGAATCGGAACCGAGCGTTTCCACGCCGAATTGGTGAAACTCGCGAAGCCGTCCCGCCTGCGGTTTTTCATAACGGTAGCAGGAGGTTAAATAAAAGTATTTCTGCGGGAGCGGTTCGTTGAAAAGACCGTGTTCGAGAAATGCACGCGCACATCCCGCAGTGCCCTCCGGACGGAGAGTGATGCTGCGGCGGCCGTTGTCTTCAAACGTGTACATTTCTTTTTGCACAACATCGGTCGTTTCACCTACGGAGCGCTTAAAAAGCTCCGTGTGCTCAAAAACGGGAGTGCGGATTTCTTTGAAATCGGCATCCTCCGCGCAGTCGATGAGCACATCCTCGACAAATTTCCTTTTGTAGCTTTCGTCGGGCAAAACGTCAGCCGTTCCGCGCGGCGCCTTGGTGAGAAGTGTCATAAATTGTCTTCCTTAATATATAAGTTGTTTTTTCACTTAACAAGCTCGCGCCAGTCGAGGTCGCCTCTTTCAAGACCTCTTACAAGCGATTCGGCGGTTGCGATATTTGTTGCTACGGGGATGTTGTGTACATCGCAAAGTCTTAACAGGTCGTGCTCGTTCGGCTCATAGGGCTTGGGATTGAGAGGATCTCTGAACATGAGAAGAAGGTCTATTTCGTTGCATGAAATTCGCGCGCCTATTTGCTGCGCACCGCCCTGTGAACCGCTTAAATATTTGATTATCGGCAATCCGGTTGCGTCTTCTACAAGCTTACCGGTTGTGCCTGTTGCGCATAATGTGTGGTGACTTAAAATTCCGCAATATGCGATACAGAATTGTGTCATAAGTTCTTTTTTTGAATCGTGTGCTATGAGTGCTATAAGCATGGCTCCACCGTCCTGTTTTTGTTTAATGTGTAAATTCTTTTTTTGTACGTTTTACGCTGTGAATGTATATATTATAACGAAACTATCGTATTGTCACCCTAAATAATATCATACTTATGTATAAATGGCAAGAATTATTTCAGGAGTGTTAACTTTAATTCGACGTTTTTCCCCATTATTCTGTGAGCGATTCTGTCAAATGAGCCGGCGGCGATGTTTTTTTTGCTTTTTGTGCCCCTGTACAGCAGAGAATCGTCTTCGGGGATTATGCCGATGAGCCTGACAAGGGAGGCGTCGATTATTTCGTCTACCGAAATGAGCCTGCCTTTTTTTGCGGCTTTTAAATCATATCTGTTGATTATCAGGCGTGTTCCCGAAACACCCGCTTCGCGAAGCTTTTCGTCAACTGCCGCCGCTCCTCTTACGGATATCTCGTCGCCGGTTGCGATTATCAGTCCGTAGTCGGCAGCCGCAGCCGCCCTGAAAACGCCGGTGCCGAGTCCCGCGGGGGAATCGGTTATTATAACATCGAAGCTGCCGTCAAGCGCTTTAACAAGCTCTTTTACCGCGCTTTTGCTGTCTGTTCCAACCGTTGACGCAGGGGCGCTTATGAGCGACAGCTTGTCAAAAACTTTTGTTACTGCGTCCGCAGGTGCGCATGAACCGCTGAAAACATCGTACCACCCGAATGCGGCAAATTCACGGCAGCCGAGCATTGTGTCGAGTGAGGCAAGTCCCGCGTCGCAGTCGATGAGCAGAGTGTTCACGCCCTGTTTTGCAAGTGCTTTGCCGAGTCCTGCGGCGGTGGTGGATTTGCCTACGCCGCCCTTGCCCGATGCGATGACTATTTTTTTTGCCATTGGTGAAGCGCTCCTTTCATCAGTCGATAAGCGTGTTTTCGGTTCGGACGTTCCTGACCTCGCCCATTTTTGAAAAGTAATACTCGAATATGTCCGCCGCGACCTGTGCCGTTGATGAGCCGCTACCCGCATTTTCGATAACAACGGCGATTGATATTTCGGCATCTTCATACGGACCGAACGCGATAAGAAAGCCGTCGGTGCCGTCTACGTACACGCCGTTTACGCGGCGGGTTTTTTCGGCAGTACCGGTTTTACACGCGACCTTGTATCTCAAATGACCGAGGTAAGGTTCGCAGCTTGTTTCGTTTGCAACGAGATACATGCCGCCTTTCACGGTGTTTATCGACTCTTTGCTTATATTTGTCTGTACCGCTGTCTCAGGCTCGTGCTCATAGAGCGTTGTGCCGTAGTCGGCGTAGAGCACCTTGCTTACGAGATACGGGACGTAACGCGTGCCGCCGTTCGCTATTGTCGCGCAGTAGTTTGAAAGCTGCAGCGGGGTGAAGGAGTTGTCGGACTGACCTATGGCGGCGAGCAGTGTTTCGCCCGGTTTCCAACCCTTTCCGACGGAATCACGGTATTCGACGCCCGCAAGGATGCCCTGTGCCTCGTCAATTTCAATGCCCGTTTTCTGTCCCAGACCGAACAGCTTTGAATATGCGTTCAGCTTTTCGATGCCGAGCTGCCGGGCTATTTCAAAAAAGAAAATATTGCACGACACGCCGAGTGCGCGCTGAACGTTGATGTTCCCGTGTGCGGTTTTTCTGAAGCATGCGAAGGTCTGGTCGATATAAGTGTATTGCCCGGTGCATAAAATTCTTGTGTCCTTTGTGATGATTCCTTCTTCAAGCCCGGCGAGGGCAACGCACGGTTTCATGGTCGAACCGGGAGAGTAGGCACTTTGGAAGGCTCTGTTCCACAGCGGTTTGCCGGGGTCTTTGCTCAATTTGTCATAGTCATCGTAATATGTCGCGAGACTGTAGCCGGGATAAGTTGCCGCCGCAAGAACCGCACCCGTTTTTACATCCTGTACCACAACCGCGCCTGCGGGTGTGAGTCCCTTTGTTATCGCTTCGTCGTCGGTAACGGATTTTATCCGTTCCTCAAGTGACGATTGCGCTATTTCCTGAATATCTTTGTTGATAGTGGTTATCACCGTTCCGCCCTGTTCGGGTGCGACCGCGTAGCTTTCTTCAATACTGCCGTCCTTGCCGACGGAGAGTGTTTTTACACCGTTTTTTCCGCGCAGATACTGCTCCATTGCCTTTTCGATACCGTTTTTACCTATCGAATCGGTGATGGCGTAAGCGCGTGCGTTTATCTGTGCCGTTTTTTCACTGTCGAGCACGGCGGTTTTCAGAGCTTCATCCGTTTCCGCTTTCTTCTCCTTGTATTCGTCCGCGCTCAAAGCGCCGACCGTGCCGAGAAGATGGGCGGCAAGAGTGCCGTTGCCCGTGTATTTGCGAACGGAGCGCACCTGTCCGTCAACGCCCGAATAAAAGTCGCTGTTTTCCTTTATATAAGCGATGGTCGTAACGGAAACGTCCTCGCTGAACGTATAGGGCGCATATACCGAAAAACCGCTTTTTTTCATATTGTACCGAACGGACATAAGTTTTATCGCGTCCGCTTTCGGGTATTTTTCAAGTCCGAATTCCTCCGTCATTGCGTCATAACAGTTTTGTGCAGTTGCATACGGGTTCAGATTAAGCATGGACGGAGATTTCATTTTTTTGATGTCGCTCTCACTGTCTTCCGGAAAGGCGGGATTACCGTTCCCGTCGAAAACAAGAGGCATTGCATCTATCCATTTCTCGTTTTTGCTTTCGAGAAGATTTATAAGGCTCAAGAGTACGGTGTTCATTTCATCGTTTTTTGACGGAAACTCAAGAGCGTTGAATATAAGGGAATTGACCTGTTCGTTGTAGACCAGTGCGTTGCCGCTGCGGTCGAGTATTTCGCCGCGTGACGCGTTGACCGTCACGTTATAGCTTTTTGAAGACGGCGACGCGCTGTTGTCGCTCCCTGCGCCGTACACCTGAATGACAAAGAGCACGGCAACAAAGACCGTTACCGCAAGCACGGACACAATCGTAAAAAAAGCTATTCTTGGTTGTTTTTTCTTTTTGTCTCTCATTTTTTTAATGTGTTTGCGCGGAGGACGAGCCTGCTGCCGCGTCCGGTGAACGCATGCGGTTGTGAAGATAAACTGCGGGGTAAAATGTGATCGGGGTGAGCACGGCAGAAAGAATAACGGAGGGGAGATACGTCCCCTTGAGCAGCTCGCCGGCATATGATGCATCATGGATAAGACAGTTGAAAATGAGCAGAATGAAGCAATATGCTGTGCCGGAAACCGCCGTGAAAAGCATTGCCGTCAGCACCGTGTTCCTGAAAACATAGTGTGCGAGAAGCCCGGCGGCGCAGGCGATTACCGCGTAATACAGAGTGAACACACCGTCCGTTACGGTCGATACTGTGTCCGTGAGCACACCTGCCAGAAGTCCGAAACACAGTCCGGCATATTCACGCTCCGCCATTGCGGCGGAGACAGTCAACGGAAGCAGCAGTCCGGTGGGAAACGGAAAAGAATATGAAACGTAAGACGCGGTGCTTTGAAGCAAAAACACCGTGATTATTGCCGCTGCAAAGATGCACCGGCGCAATATTCTCAATTTTGTGTCCTGTCTCATTGTGCGTCACCGTTTTGTCGGCGGACATTTGCCTGACCGTTGAAATATGTTATAACAAAAACATCTGTTATGTCCTTTGAATCGACTCCGGGTATCACGGAGGCGTATGCCGATATGTCCGTCTCATCGTTTACGACTTCCGAAACGGTGCCGATTATAAGATCTTTCGGAAAGATTCCTCCTGTTCCCGATGTGCAGACTATTCCCCCGGGAACGATGGGTGTAGAGCGGGAAAGCCCGGATATGCGTATTCTTCCGGTTTTGGCAAGTCCCGTATCCGATTCGGTGTAGCAGTCTTCGCGAGTTCTTATTTCATATGCGCTCACGCTTACCTTGGGGTCGAGAAGCGTTCTGACAACAGCGGTGCTTTTTGATACTTCTTTAACGCATCCGACAAGATATTTGCCGTAGATGACGGGGTCGTTGACCTCTATACCGTCGTCGCTGCCCTTGTCGATTGTGAACGCGCCGTAGAAGTCGCCCGTGTCACGGAGCACTACAGCCGCAGGCTCAAAGGTGTAGTCGGGGTTCTCCGACTTTATTTCGAGAAATGCCTCGTAAGAATTAAGTCTGTGAAGCGTGTCATAGTAGTCGGCAAGCTCGCTGCGGGCGCTTTCAAGCTCGCCCCGCAATGAGTTTATCTCATCGATATACGTTTTTGACGATTTGAACCGAGCGCCGAATTGTGCAAGCTTTTTTGCGGCTGTTTCGGAGATCGAATTGAGCGGAGCGAAAATTTTTCCCGCGACGGAGGTAACGGGAGAAGTGCCGTCGTTTGACACTGCGGCAACAAAGATGCCGAGCAGCAGCGACAGCATAACGCAGAGTATTATTTTGAATTTTGTGCCTGAAAAAAAACTGCGCATCCGTATTACTCCGATTTCAGCGATTGAAAATGTTAAGTGTGTCTTTTTCAAGACAGATAGCCGTGCCCGTTACAACGCAGTCGAGAGGGTTTACGGCAATTCTTACCGGCATTCCCGTTGTGTCGGAAATGAGTGTGTCAAGACCGCGGAGCAGAGCGCCGCCGCCCGTTAGCATTATACCCGAATCCATTATGTCGGAGGCAAGCTCCGGCGGTGTTTTTTCGAGTGTGGAGCGAATTGCCTCCACTATCTGCGAAACGGGATCGGAGAGAGCTTCTCTTATGTCCTCCGAGGTTACCTCCACGTTTTTCGGCAGTCCGTCTATGAGATTTCTGCCTCTTATGTCCATCGCGCCCTCGCCGTCGTAGGGTGCGGCGGAGCCTATGCTTATTTTGATTTCCTCGGCAGTGCGTTCACCGATAAGAAGGTTGTATTTCTTCTTTATAAACTGCACTATAGTCTCGTCGAATTCGTCGCCCGCCACTCTCACGGAGCGTGAGGTTACAATGTCGCCGAGTGAAATTACCGCGACCTCGCTCGTGCCGCCGCCGATATCCGCGACCATGCTGCCCGAAGCCTCCGCCACGGGAAGTCCCGCGCCTATTGCCGCCGCCATCGGTTTTTCGATAAGGCTTACATACCGTGCGCCCGCGCTCTTTGCCGCGTCGTGCACAGCCTTGCGCTCAACCTCCGTTACGCCCGACGGAATGCATATCATTACGCGCGCTCTGCCGAACGGAGAACCGCTCATAGCTTTTTTTATAAAGCGCGAAAGCATGTCAGCCGTCATGTCAAAGTCTGCGATAACGCCGTCCTTAAGCGGTTTTACTGCGGTTATCGAGCCGGGGGTGCGTCCTATCATCTGTTTCGCTTCGTTGCCGACTGCAACGACTTTCGGCGGGTTCGCCTTAACGTCGACTGCGACGACCGACGGTTCACGGACGACTATCCCCTTGTTTTTTACGCACACGAGCGTGTTGGCAGTTCCGAGATCTATGCCTAAATCTACCGAGAATAACATAAAATAATATTTCCTTTCGGAGCACGGATGCCGCCGACGCAAATGAAACGTTGACTTCGGCACCCGTGCCGCTTTGTTTTTCCGTGATCAGAATGTGGAGCTCATGTCTCCCTTGATCGCATCGTTTACCGTCTCTTTTTTCTTAGAGCCGGCAATTTTTTTCTGAAGAAGCTCCCAATAGAGATCCTCGTCAAACGGGATTTCGACCGTTTTGTCGAGCCATGCCGACAGGAACGCCGCGTTTGAAATTGTAAGCCCGTTGATGCCCTCCGCACCATCTGCTATAAGAGGCTCGCCGCGGAGGATGTGAGCCGCAAAAGCGTTCATAACGCCGACGTGCTGTTCGTTTTTACCGTCGGTTTCGGGGGACTCCCAATGTCCCTTGTTTTTGCCGAAGCCGTCCTTCGCGATCTTGATAAACTCGGAAGTGGGAGTGTCGAGAACATATACGTCAAGATCGAATTTGTTCTCTTTTTCGTTAAATTCGCAAATGATCTTTGCTTTA
>OMRJ01000300.1 GCA_900313475.1 uncultured Eubacteriales bacterium
GCGGGGTTTTTGTCTTTATTTTCGGAAAATTCCGCGCAGTAGCTCCCGACAACGCTGACAGTTGCCTTAAAGCCGTATTTTTTCAGCACGGGCAGTACGTTTGAAAGATTGTTGTAAAACCCGTCGTCAAGCGTTATGATTACGCTCTTTTCCGGCAGCGGTTTGCCGTCCCTGACATAATTCACAATATCCTCCGTAAAGACAGCCGTGTAGCCGTTTGCCTTCAGATAACGGATATCCTCCTCAAACCTTTCGGGTGAAATAATATAGTCGGAATGCACGCGGCTGTTTTTGCAGACGCTGTGATACATGAGCACGGGCACCCTGTACGATGCGCCGTCAGCCGACGCTGTCTGTGTGCGTCCGGCAAGCGCCGCCGCCGCGGCACAGATAACGGAAATAAGAGCAACAAGCGCGGTTTTTGCAATGCGGTGAACACGGAACATTTATTACCCTCCCGGATTTTTATCGCTGATTTATTTATATTCGCTTCCGAAAAATTTTATGAAAAACACAAATTTCCGTGCAACAGAGGAGTGTCCCGCGCCGTCTTATAAGTGAAAGGTGAAAGCCTTAATCACCTTTCGGGAATACTTTACCGCATTGTTTATCTTTCCTGTCCTTACAAGCTTTACTTTCTCCCGAAATGAAGTATTCCGCAAAAAGGGGCTGTTAAAAACGGATATTTTTCAGCCCCTTTGAGTTTCTGAAAATTCTCATGTGAGCAAAAAAACGCCTTCCCGCGTCCGGTATATGCGGGGAGACGGTTTTTTTATTGAAACGTACGGAAAGCGCAGTGTTTTACAGGTTGTCGTGCGGCAGTGCTTTTTCGTCGTATTCGTCGAGGAAGCTGTGTTTTATTCCCGACTGTTTATATGTGAGAACGGTGTCGATGTTGACGTTTTCCATGCTGCGGAAAATGCACATCTCGACGTCGGGATTTGTCTTTTTCAGCTCGCGTATCAGTTCTTTTGTTTCCTGACGCTTTGAGCGATTCTGTCCGTTGCTGCATGCGGTGCAGGTGTCGGTGAAGCGGCATGCGCATTGAATGAAGTGCAGGTCATTGTAATCGCGCCACGCCTTTATGTCATCCTCACGGATAAGGTACATCGGGCGGATAAGCTCCATGCCGGGGTAATTCGTTGAGTGTAGCTTCGGCATCATCGTCTGTATCTGCGCGCCGTGAAGCATGCCCATGAGGGTTGTTTCTATCACATCGTCAAAGTGGTGACCGAGCGCAATTTTGTTGCAGCCGAGCTGACCCGCAAAGGTGTAGAGCCATCCGCGGCGCATTCTCGCGCAGAGATAGCACGGAGATTTTGTGACGTTATACACCGACGCGAAAATATCCGTCTCGAAAATTTCAATCGGAACACCGAGCATACGCGCGTTTTCTTCGATTATTTTGCGGTTCTCCTCATTGTAGCCGGGGTCCATCACAAGATATTTTACGTCGAAATTCACTTCGCTGTGGCGTTTCAGTTCCTGAAACAGCTTTGCCATCAGCATTGAGTCCTTGCCGCCCGATATGCACACCGCCACCTTGTCGCCCTCGTTTACGAGCTTATAGAGCTTGAGTGCTTTCGTGAACGGTTTCATCAGTCTGTCGCGGAATTTTTTCCGTATGCTCTGTTCGACCTCGGCACATTTAAGCTCTCCGTTCTGTCTTCGCATTTCAAGGCGCAGCCATGCAGCATAGCCGCCGGTAAGGCTGTAGGCTTCATATCCCATGTCGCAGAGCGCGTCGGAGACATCCTCGCTTAATACGCCGCGCGCGCAGTATATTACGATTTTTTTACTCTTGTCGGGAGGGGGAGATGCAATAAGCAAGTCCGCGTCCGTGCGAACGGAATCGGGCAGCGCACCGTATGCACGTTCCGATTCGCTTCTCATGTCATACAGTGTAAATTCTCCGCGCGGCAGCGCGTTCAGTTCTTCGGGTGTTATGTTCATCGGATCATCCTTTTTTCGGAAAAGATTATTGCTTTTTACAGTGCATTTCAAATGCTTTCAGCGTGTTTTCCATAAGCATGGTCACGGTCATCGGTCCTACGCCGCCGGGGACGGGTGTTATCGCGCGGCATTTAGGGGCTACGTTTTCAAAATCGACATCGCCGCAGAGCCTGCCGCTTTCGTCCCTGTTTATCCCCACGTCTATTACCGTTGCGCCGTCTTTTATCATGTCGGCTGTCACAAATTTCGCTTTGCCGACTGCCGCTATGACAATATCGGCACGCCGTACCTCGTCCGCAAGGTGTTCGGTGCGTGAGTGGCACACCGTGACGGTCGCGTTTTCGCGCAGCATGAGAAGCGCCGACGGCTTGCCCACTATGCTGCTTCGTCCTATTATTACGCAGTGCTTGCCCGCAATCGGTGTGGCGGCGGATTTCAGCAGTTTGATTATACCTGCCGGTGTACACGGCAGAAACGAATCCTTGCCCGACAGAAGTTTGCCGAGTGATACGGGCGAAAAGCCGTCAACGTCTTTTTCGGGCGAAATAGCATCGGTTATCCTGCCCTCGTCTATGTGTTTCGGCAGCGGAAGCTGGCAGAGAATGCCGTCAACGCGGCTGTCGCCGTTGAGCGAAGCTATAAGCGCAAGCAGCTCATCCTCGGATGTTGTTTCGGGCAGCTCGTATTTGAGCGATTCTATCGAGCATGCGGCGCACGCTTTTTCTTTATTTTTAACATATGTCTGTGACGCGGGATCGCTGCCGACTTTTATAACGGCGAGGCACGGGCGTCTGCCGTTTTTTTCGGCTGCCGATGCGGCGCGTGCGGCGATATCCTCACGCATGGAAGCCGCAAGTTTTTTTCCGTCAATAATCAGGTACATGATATCAACCCCTTTTTTCATGTCCTATATAATATACCATTGTTCATTGCTTGTCAAAGGCAGAGATAAAAGTGCCGTGAAACCGTATATTAAAAAAACTAATTGATTTGCGTAAAAATCTTCATTGACGCGATTGAAATACTTTGCGTTTCCTTATTGACTTACACAAAAAAGTGTGGTATTTTTTAGTCACGTTGAAAGTGATATGTGAAATATCCACAATTCAGCACTACATTTTTTGGAGGAACACACAAATGAAAAAGTTTTCAAAAGTTTTGGCACTTGTTCTTTGTTTCGCTATGATAGCTTGTTTCGCAGCTTGCGGTGAAACAGACAAAACCGGCGGTACAACAGCCGCCGACGCAACAAAAGCGGATGATTCCGGCTCCGGGACAAAAGCCGACGCCGCAAACACTTCCTTTGATTTCAGCAAGGAAGGCGAATACACTTCCAAGAACACAACATATGTTATAGGTCTTACCGGTCCCCTTACCGGCGACGCTTCACAGTACGGCATTTCCGTTCAGCGCGGCGCACAGATCGCCGTTGACGAAATCAACGCTGCCGGCGGACTTAACGGCGTAAACTTCTCCCTCAACATGAAGGATGACAAGGCGACCGCCGCCGATGCCTCCACCGGTTACGATGCTCTTTACGAAGAAGGCATGCAGGTTTCTCTTTGCTCCGTAACCTCCGGTTCGGCTGAATCGTTCGCTTCGAGAGCAGACGAGGACGGTGTTTTCTCACTCACTCCTTCAGGTTCTTCGGATAAGGTCATAAATGCTTCAAAGTATGCTTTCCGTGTTTGCTTCGGCGACCCCGACCAGGGCACTCTCGCAGCACAGACCGTTGCAAAGGAATTTAACAGCATCGGTGCAGTA
>OMRJ01000298.1 GCA_900313475.1 uncultured Eubacteriales bacterium
GGTTCGGCTGTTCGCTTATAAATGCGCTCACAACGCCTCGCTGTCGCTACCAACTTTTTGCCGTTTCAAGAGGTTAAGTTTTGTGCATTCACTTTCCCTCTTGTAGGGAACGCACACCGGGCGTTCCGCGGTGGAAAACATGGGCGAATGCCGTTCGGTCGGGCGACGGTGAAACATGAAATTGACGAAAAAATCACAGTGTAATTATTTCAATCCGTGCAATGCCCGTCCGTCGACGGACGTTTCGTAACCGTCTTTATGTTTACGGTCGCGGTCGGCGCTCGTCGTCGCGGACTGCGCATCGCTTGCGGCTGCGTTCCTCGCCGCGAACGCTCACTCCGTCGCTCCTCCTCTCCGAAAAAAGTCACGCCGCGTCTCTGCTGCTCGCTTGTAAACGCGCTCGCGACGCTCCGACTTGCTACCAACTTTTTTCGGTATCAAGCGGTCGGGTGTTGTGCATTTCTTTACCGCCTGCAGGGAACACTGTTCCGATTTCACTGCACCGTCCCAACGGATTCCGCTTTCCTCCCGTCCGCGTTGTCCGCATAATAACACACCCGCTCAGGCGATTTCTCCCCTGAAACGGGTGTTTTTGAAAAATAATTTATTTTTTTTCGTCGCCGAAGATTTCTTTCACAATCTCGCCCGACAGCCGTTTGACCTTTCCGAAGTCCATTGCGTCAATATAATATTTTTCCAATCTGTCATGAATCTCCTTTGCGTTTTTGAGTTTTTTAAGCGCTTCGGCAATGAACTCATCATATGTTTTTCTTCCGAAAACAATTCTGTTTCGGTGCCGCCTGACTTCGTCCGCATTCAAAAAACGACTGCAATTTACCGTCCGTGACGCCTCAAACGGACATGCGTGCTGACGATCGGCGGCGATAAGTCCCAGCCCCGTTTCGGGTATCATTACGGCGAACGGCGTGCCGTCGGGCGACATCGGCGACAGACACTCAATGACCGAATACCCGCGTCCCACGGCCTCTATAGCCATATAGCGCATTATTGCGCCCGATGTGAGTCCGAATGTATCTTCGAGCACTATTCTCCGCTCGCACATATCCGTAAACGTATCGTAAAAAACCGCAATGCCCGACGGTGTCGGCGCGCCGAGGAAACGTCTGCGAATGCGTCCGCGCTCGCCGGACGCCTCACCCAGCTCCTTTGCCGCAAGGCTCTCGGAAAATTTCTGCAGCTTTACACCGTCTATTGCAGGGAGAAGGTTTGCTTTGATATTGTTTGACGCCGCCGCTGCGGCTCTCAAAAAGCTGACGCATTTTTTATGCTCCCGTGAATTTTCAAGCGTCAACGCAATTATTTCAGATGATTTTTCGCGCAGCTTCTCATCGTCTCTGCACCTGCCGAGGTCAACTATTGTCTCGCTTACCCCCGGAAAACGCGGTTCGACGGTATGCGGAGGAGTGCCGTCGCAGATGCTTATCTTTTTATGCGGAATTATAACGGCGTCCAGACTGCCCGGATCGGAGGAGCAGTATATCCGTTCGCAATACATTCCGCGCCTGTCGCATTCCGCAGCCACTCTTTTCATCAGTGTGGATTTGCCCGTGCCCGGACCGCCCTTGATAATAAAAAGCCGCCATCCGTCCTCCGGCTCGTAAAGCTCGTCAAACAGCGAATAAAATCCGCCCGGTGTGTTTGCTCCGAGAAAAAAGCAGGGAGAGGACGGCGACGCCATCTTTTCAGTGTTCATACAGTAACCCCCGTTATTTCGTTTTTCTGATTTATTGTATTCATTCCCGGGTTTTTTGTTACAGGACGCTTTATATGAATAATAAAGACCCGTAGGCTGACGGGATTCGAACCCATGCCGTCCGTCAGTGCCCCTTTTCGGCACTTTTCGCCCTTTTCGTCTTGACTTGCTTGATGTATTTGCAAGGGTTTTAACGCGGCATGAGCTAAATCCGACCGGTCAAAACCGACAAGGGTTCAAGTCCCGTCAGCCTAAAAAGCGAGACGCAAAAAAAACAGAGCGAAAACGCTTTTATCACGCTTTCGTTCTGTTTTCATTCATTTCATTTTCTTTTCAACCACGGTTTCGACGGTGTGTGCGCGCCCTGCCGGAGCTGCCACCGTCCGGCGAATTACCGGATTTATTCCGATTATACTCTACATATAGACAATTGTCAAGATATCGAGCACATTTTATCATTTATTTAAAGCACTTTTTTTCGGAGGTACGGTAGATTGATTTCCTTTGACCCCTTTTATGAGACGCTGAAACGCAAAGGCATAACCACTTATAAGCTTGTTCACGAATTCGGCGTCAGCCGCAGTCTGCTCGACCGTCTGAAGCACAACAAAACCGTCACCACTCAGACAATAGACGACCTCTGCCGCTTTCTCGATTGCAATGTTGAAGACATAATTACCTACAAAAAACAGCAGTAGGCAAGCGGGATGAAAAAAAGCGAAGACCGTAAAAAAAGTAAAAATCAACGCTTTTGCATGATGTGTTAACGGGCTTGCAAATCCGAAAGACTGCGATAATCGCATAAGTTTTAACCGTTTTATGTTTTACACTGCACACAAGCTTCGCCGCTCGACGTACCTTTGCACGTCTTCGGGCGTCGGAATGTCTTCGTATTTGTTTATGCACCCCCGCAATATATTTTCTCGCCGCGGCAACTGCCGAAAAAAAAGGCGCAGCTTTTGCCGCACCTGAATTTGTCTTTTGCCGCGCCCTTACGGGCATTGCAAAATTCGTTTTGACCGTCCGAATCGGGGACAAGTCCGTTTTTTTCCGTTCACGGTAATGTCTGAATCGGGGACATTCCGTTTATATGTAAACGCTCCTTTCGGAAACGTTATCGGCGTCGGCTGCCCGCGAGGGGCAACCAATATTAAAGAGGAGAGGAGAAAAATGCTGTATATGTAAGCCGCCGGCGATTATGCACTGTAGCTGACGGCACGGGATATCAACTCCGTGGGAGAACCCACCGCCCGGAATTATTTATTGTAGTAATTCATAAGGGCGTCAAGCTCGATGACCTTGAGGAGCTTCTTGAAGGTAAACTTCTTCATCTCGCCGATCTCTTTGATAAGCTGATTTTCTCTTGTTGCCACTGTTTTGTTAACTACCATTTTGAAGACTCCTTTCGTTTGTTTACAGTTGTTATTATACTCAAAAAAATTGATTTGTCAAGTCATTTTGCACAACAAACGAAAGTCATATTTGTGCAAATTGCACAATGAATTTTGTTTCAAGCAAGTATTTAAATCAAATAAAACATTAAAACGAATCGACGAACGATTGTGCATTTTGCACAAACTACCATCGCTGTAATGTTGCACTTTGACGAAACAAGGCTTTTACCTACCTTTTGAGTTCCAAAAAGTTTGTATACTTTTTTTCTGTTTTTTTTCGTTTTTTCTGCCTTACGGCTTGATTTTACGGCTTCCAAACCGAAAAAAACGGCATAGTTTCGCCGATCCGTTCCTTGCTGCCGAAAAAAAACAAACCGCAGTAAAACGGATAAAAACAAAAAAACGCATCTGCAGACTTTTACGTCACACGGATGCGTTTGTTTTTTGCCTGATAAATTATTTAATGACGCCTTTTTCAAGGATTGTA
>OMRJ01000297.1 GCA_900313475.1 uncultured Eubacteriales bacterium
AATCCACCTCTTTTTTTAGAAAATTATATAAATTTTTCGTTTTAAAGTCAACACGGCTGCGGAATAAACACGCGTTTTCCGTCATATGCTTTACCAAACAGAAAATGCGGAGGAATTTATATGACAGATACAAGTATTTACAAGGACATTGCGGCACGGACAGGCGGCGATATTTACATCGGCATTGTCGGTCCCGTCCGAACCGGAAAATCAACATTTATAAAAAGGTTTTTTGAAACAATGATAATTCCCGACATGCCTGCGGATTTTGCCCGTGAAAGAATGATAGACGAGCTTCCGCAGTCGTCGGCAGGCAGAACCATCATGACAACGGAACCGAAATTTGTCCCCGAAAAAGCCGTAAAGCTTCAACTTGATAAAAGCTCAGATATCTCCGTAAGACTTGTCGACTGTGTTGGTTATATAGTACCGTCGTCACTCGGATACATCGAAAATGAGAATCCGAGAATGGTCAAAACACCGTGGTACGACGATGAAATACCGTTTAACATGGCTGCGGAGATAGGTACAAAAAAAGTTATACGTGAACACGCAACAATCGGTCTTGTGATAACAACGGACGGCAGTATAAGTGAAATTCCGAGGGACGAATATGAGGAAGCCGAAGAACGCGTCATTAACGAGCTTAAGGAAATCAATAAACCTTTTACCGTTGTTCTCAACTGTGTATATCCGCAAAGCGCGGCGTCGGTCGCGCTCGCGGCAGAGCTTACGGAAAAATACGGCGTTCCTGTTATTCCGCTCAACTGTTTGAACATAACGGATGAGGAAATTTCATCGCTTCTCGCAACGGTACTCTGCGAATTTCCGGTTAAAAAGGTTATAATATCGCTTCCGGGTTGGTTTTCGGATATGTCAACGGACGAAGAAGTCAAGCACGGACTCATAGATTCACTCCGAAAAGAGGGTGCCGAAATCAAAAAAATGAGAGAAATAGGCAAGCTTTCGGATGCGGTCGAAAAATGCACCGCAGTCACATATGTTTCAACACAATCTATTGACAGGGGGAGCGGGACAGTATATCTGAAAGCGGACATGGACAGCACTATTTTCTATGAAATGTTAAGCGCGGTTTCGGGTGAAAATATCACCGATGATTCGGAGCTTATCACTTCAATGCGCAGGCTTGTCGAAATCAAGAAAAAATATGACCGGATAGCGGCGGCTCTCGAACAGGTCAATTCAACCGGGTACGGTATCGTAATGCCGTCTGTTGATGAACTGACACTTGAAGAGCCTGAAATCGTTAAACAGGGTTCACGCTACGGTGTTAAACTTAAAGCAAGCGCGCCTTCAATACACATGATGCGTGCCGATATAAAAACGGAGGTCGCGCCCATTGTCGGAAGCGAACGCCAAAGCGAAGATCTTGTTAAATACCTTTTGGACGGTTTTGAAGAGGATCCGTCCAAAATATGGCAATCAAATATATTCGGAAAATCGCTTGACGAGCTTGTAAACGAAGGGCTGAGGGCAAAATTAACACATATGCCCGATGAGGCGAGAATGAAGCTTCAGCAAACGCTTGAAAGAGTTATAAACGAGGGATGCAGCGGTCTTATTTGCATAATTTTCTGATACAAACAAACCGACACATTCAAAAGCCTATGAATGTGTCGGCATTTTATATGCTTTTGTCTTTGTATTTTTGTGCTTCGGTAACTGCGGTACGGTCGCAAAGTTCATTTTCGGGATGTCCGTCGTGTCCTTTTATCCATTGAAATGAGACATCATGTAAAGATGTCAGCTTTACAAATTCGATCCACAGATCAGGGTTCAGCACAGGCTTTCCGTTCGATTTTTTCCATGATTTTTTTTGCCATGAATCAAGCCAGTGCTTATTTACGGCATCGCAAACATACTTTGAATCTGTAATGCAATTTACTTTACATTGCTCTTTCAGCGCGCGCAGTCCCTCTATTACCGCCGTAAGCTCCATACGGTTGTTGGTTGTTGATTTTTCGCCGCCGCTTATAATTTTATCGCGGCTGCCGTAGCGCAGGACGGCGCACCAGCCCCCCGGACCGGGATTGCCCGAACAGGCTCCGTCGGTGTAAAGATAAACGCTTTTCACTGTAAAGTTATCCTCTTTTCATCGGTTTTGTCGATAATCCGTTTGTTTAATGTTATCACAGTTCACAGCCGTTTTCAAGAAAAATATGTTTAGCGGGCGTTTTTCGGGAAATAATAACATCAAACCGATGAAAGGAAGTAACTGTATGAAGGCTGTAATCATGTGCGGAGGGCTTGGCAGCAGACTTCGTCCGATAACCGAAAATGTTCCGAAGCCGCTGATAAGGCTGCTGAATGTTCCGGTGCTGAAGCAGATTCTCGATAAACTTATAAATTACGGAATAACCGACATCAGTCTGTCGCTCGGATATATGGCGACGGATATTATTTCATATTGCGAGTCGCTTAATATCCCCGCAGAGCTGCATTACTGCACGGAGGATAAACCGCTCGGAACCGCAGGCGGCGTCAAAAACTGCATTGCAAAAACGGATGAAAATGTCCTTGTTTTGAGCGGTGACAACATTTTCGGATTTAATATTACGGAAATTGAAAAATATCACAATGCGACGGGCGCAGATTTTACAATTGTAGGCAAATTTTGTGATGATCCGCGTGAATACGGAACCGTGTTGACAGATGACAGCGGCATGATAACGGGTTTTTCGGAAAAACCGACATGGGAAAGCGCCGAATCTTTTCTTATAAATACAGGCACATATATTTTCAAAGGAAGCATTCTCGATCTTATCCCGTCCGGCACACCGTATGATTTTTCAAATGATCTGTTTCCGCGACTTCTCTCATCAAAGAAACGTTTCATGTGTTATAAGTCCGATGAACTGTGGGGAGATATCGGTGAATTTGATTCTTTTCTTGTATTGAGCGCAAATCTTCTCAAAAGCGGTGCGGAAGGAACGGAATATGCCGGACGGCTTTACTCTGAAGATTATACGGATGATAACGGCAATACCGTAATCGCTCCGTCCCTGATAAATCATTCTTTTATGACGGGCAGCGGCAACAGAATAGGTCCGTTTGCAGTTATAGGCAGCAATGTTTCCGTCGGCAGCGGGTGTAATATTTCAAACAGCATTATAGGCAACGGCTGCACGGTAAATGATTCAACGGACATAACCGGAGCGATTCTCGATGACTGCGTAAAGATCGGGGACAACTGCTGTATCGAACAGGGAAGTGTTTTCGGCTACGGCGTTAAAATGAAACGCTTCTCGCGTACTCTCGGCGGTGTAAAGGTTTGGCCGGGACGCGAAATTGCACCTGAAAGCGTTGTCGGAAACGATATTTTTTTTGAAACTCCTCAGAAAATAGATTTTGACATTTTCGGAATATCAGGAAAAGTATGTTCACAGCTTTCCGTTACGGATACCGTAAAGACGGGACACGCAATCGCAAGCGTCGGTTCGATTAAAAGAATCGGTGTCGGTTCGGATCAAAGCGCGGCGGCGGGGCTTTACCGAGAAGCTTTTATAAGCGGAGCGCGTGCCTGCGGTGCCGTATGCTATGATTTTGACGAAATTTTTAAGGCACAGGCATATTTCTACTCCGCATACTGTTCTCTCGATGCGTTTATTTTCATTTCAGTTAACGGTGATATTGTCAACATGAGTTTTTTCGGGAGTGACGGGCTTCCTTTTTCGGAAAGAACCGCGAGAAATATCAACAACAATTACAGATTTTCATCTTTCTCGTTTTCGGATGTCAATGATATTCCCGAAAAATTCAGCATGAATCTTCTGTCAACGGTGTACGGAGCCGCGCTCAATAAGGCTTACACGCAGGGTGAGTACGGTGTTGCGATTAAATGCGAATGCGAAAATGATATTATTAAAAAAACTTTCGACGCATTTATCAGAAAAAATGCGTCCGATAATACAAAAACAAAAATACAAATGCTCATCAACGAAAGCGGTACCGATATGTACTGCATCGAGAACGAACATTTTTATTCGTCCGACCGTCTCCGCGCCGTTGTTGCGGAAACAGCTTTTGCCGAGGGAAAAAATATTCTGGTAAAAGAGGATGCTCCGGACTGCATATTCAAAAAAGCCAAAGAGTACGGCAGAGCGGTAACGGAGGTATTTGAAAGTTCTTTTGAGGAATCGGATAAAACAGGAGTCTCGCTGATTGATAATCTTTGGAACTTTGATGCGCTTTTTTTAGGCGCAAAGCTTGCGGGAATACTCTCCGTGACAGGGCTTTCCCTTGAGGAGCTCTGCCGTTTGCAGGATGATTTCACGGTAAGAAAAAGCATAGTGGAAATGAATTGTCCGCCCGGCGAAATCAAACAAAAAATAACGGAAACCGGTGCTGTAAAAGGGTCGAGAAACAATGTTTATTACAGCTTGAATGACAAACACGGCACGGTCAGGATGAGACAGATGGGTAACTCGGGTAAAATAAGGATTCTTGTCGAAGCCGCAGATATGGAAACCGCAAAAGAAATAAACGCTTCCGTCCAGCGTAAATTTGAGACACGCGATATTGACAATACTGTAAAATAATAGTATTATATGATAATGAGTTAGGTTCAGAATTTTTTTCGGCGGGCTTTTTATCCACTCAAAGCCGCCGCTTTACATACATCTTCAACAAGGAGAAAACATGGCATATAAAAAGAATAAAAACAGTGCGCAGTCCGCAGATCAGAGTGCACAGCAAAACAATGCGGACAGGTCCGGTGTGTCCAAACGCGTAGGAAAGCAGAAAAACACGGCGGACAAGTTAACGGAAACGGTCAAAAATACGGTCAAAACACCGAAAAAGAAAAATGCTACAAAAAAAGCATCTGCAGAGAAAAAGACCGTCAAAAGCCAAAAAACGATCGAAGCATCGGAAAAGCGCCGTGATGCAGCGGTAAAAAACACTGCGGCGTCACGTGATGCAACGGTAAAAAACACTGCGGCGGCAAAGGATTCTCTGAAAAAAAAAGCCGCGGGACTGTCGAGATACGGCTCTATTTCACCGAAGGAGCTTAAAAAAAACAGCGGCGTCCGCATAGCATTTCTCGGCGGAATAAACGAAATAGGTAAAAATCTTACCGTTTTTGAATACGGTAACGATATGATAATTCTCGATTGCGGAATGTCTTTTCCCGACGCCGATATGCCCGGAATTGATTATGTGATTCCCGACTTTTCGTATATCGAGCGCAATGCGGACAGAATTAAAGCTCTTTTCATTACCCACGGACATGAAGATCATATCGGCGGCGTTCCGTATCTTTTGAAATCGGTCAACGTGCCCGTTTATGCGACAAATCTTACAATAGGACTCATTGAAGGCAAGCTCCGTGAACACAGAATGCTCGGAATAAGCAAGCTGCACGTGATTTCCCCCGGCGATATAATAAATGCCGGCGCATTTACGGTTGAAGCGATTCATGTCAACCATTCGATACCCGACTCTCTCGCATATGCGATAAAGTGCGACGCCGGGGTAATAGTACACACGGGTGACTTCAAGATAGACAACACACCGATAGACGGCGGTGTTATGGATCTCGCGCGTTTTGCCGTGCTCGGAAACGAAGGCGTTATGTGCCTTATGGCGGACTCCACCAATGCCGAGCGCACAGGCTACACGCCAAGTGAAAGAATGGTCGGAGAAACACTTGATTCGCTTTTTATCAAGGCAACGGGAAAGCGCATTTTGGTCGCGTCCTTCGCATCAAACATTCACCGTGTGCAGCAGATAGTAGATGCCGCAAAGAAAACGGGACGAAAAGTGTTTCTTTCGGGAAGAAGTCTTGAAAATGTCACAGCTATAAGCAAGGCTCTGGGATATCTCAATGTTCCCGACGACATAATAGTTTCTATTGACAAACTGAAAAACTACCGTGACGAGGATGTTGTTATTATTACGACAGGCAGTCAGGGTGAGCCGATGTCGGCACTTTCGAGAATGGCGCTCGGCGATCACAGAAAAGTGTCAATAGGCGAAAACGATTTTGTTATTATTTCCGCGACGCCGATTCCGGGAAACGAAAAAACCGTCGCAAACACAATCAACGATCTGATGAAGCTCGGCGCTGAGGTCGTATATGAGAAAAACCTCGGAATTCACGTTTCGGGTCACGCCGCGCAGGAGGAATTAAAACTCGTGATGAACCTTGTTCGTCCGCAGTATTTTATTCCGGTTCACGGTGAACAGAAGCATATGCGCAAGCATGCAAGCCTTGCACAGAATGTCGGCATAGCGCATAAGAATATTACGGTGCCCGATCTCGGCTCAGTTATCGAGGTTTCCAAAAATCGCATTCGGCAGCTTTCTCCGGTTACGGCAGGCAAGGTCTTTGTTGACGGCTCCGGTGTGGGCGATGTCGGAAGTGCCGTTTTGCGCGACAGAAAAAAGCTTTCAACCGACGGAATTGTGATTGTTACGGCAATAACGGACGCATACAGCGGTGAACTTATTTCGCCTCTGGAAATAAACTCCAAAGGTTTTGTTTTTGTTAACAATGCAAATGAACTTAACGGTTTTATCACCGAGGCGTGTGAAAAAGTTCTTGAAAAATTTGAAAATTCCGTTAATATGGACATCACGGCACTTAAGGCAAAGCTCAAAGACAGTGTTGCAAAAATACTTTTTGATAAAACAAAACGATCCCCGGTCATCATTGTCAATGTATTTGCCGTATGATATTTTCGGCAATCCGGCAAAAGGAGTGATTTGCTCTTGAAATTCAGGGATATTCTCAAAAACAATCCCGTCGCATTTATTATTCTTTTCTGTGCGGTCGCGGTAAGCGGAATCACGTTTTTTTATTCGCGCGCCGTCGGTGTGGCTGAGCTTATCGTTGTTGCTTTTCTGTCTACTGCACAGATAATCTGGCTCAATAACACCGTTTCACGTAAAAGCGAGGAAGTGGGAATGCTGAACTCCGTTCTCGCGGAGCGCGGAGCAACAGGATCGGAGCTGCGTAATTTTCCTTTTCCCATGGCTCTTGTCAATTCCGACGGAAAAATAGAGTGGTATAACGATCTTTTTAAACGTGTTATAAGCTGCTATCCCGCATATGACGGTTTAAATATTTCATCCGTTCTTCCGGCTTTTGATATCGCAGGAGCCGGAAAGGAAGGCTATTCGTTTGAAGCGGAAAGCGCAAAGCTGAAATTTACGGTTTACTCATCTGCTCTTGACGGCGGGCTTACGGCTCTGTATTTTGTGGATGATACTGTTCTCAAAGATACCCGTCAGCTTTTCCGATTAACACGACCCGCAGTGCTGCTCATCAACATTGATTCTCTCGAACAGGCAGAGGATGAACTTGAGCATGAAGATTATTTTGCGCTTAATGCCGAAGTGGACAGAATGATAACCAAATGGCTTGTTGAACACAATTGCTTTTTCCGCAAATTTACGGACGGCAAATTCGCAGCCGTCACTGAAAAAATGAATCTTGACAAAATGATTTCCGAGCGGTTTGATATTCTTGATAAGGTCAGAGAGCATCATTTCCTGCCCGAAGAAACGGATATCACGCTGTCAATAGGTGTGGGAAGTGAAAAAACCTTCAGAGAATGCGAAATAGATGCCCGAGAAGCACTTGACATGGCACGCGGCAGAGGCGGCGATCAGGCGGCATTGAGTGAAAACGGTGATTACAGATTCTTCGGAGGACTGAAAACAGGCAAGGAAAAACGCGGAAAAATCAAATCACGTTCATTTTCGGCGGCTCTTGACGAGCTTATTCAGAACTCGTCCGATGTCCTTGTCATGGGACACAGCTACGGCGATTTCGACTGCGTGGGTGCGGCGGTCGGCGTTGCGGCACTGGCAAAATCAAGAGATAAAACCGTACATATTGCAGTCAACAGAAAACGTTCGCTGGCAACAAAACTCATTGAAATGGTGGAGACAGAGAAAAACGGTTTGTTTATTTCAACAGAAAAAGCTCTCGACCGCGTACAAAGTGATACTCTGCTTGTTATAACCGACACAATGCGCGCGGATATCGTCGAATGCCGGGAGCTTCTCGACAAAAAACTACGCACCGTAATAATCGATCACCACAGGATGATTGTCGATCACATTTCGGGAGCAACACTTGTGTTTCTCGAGCCTAATGTATCATCCGCATGTGAGATGGTGACCGAGCTTATTCAGTATTCCCCCGCAAAACCGAAAATAACACCCATTGAAGCGCAGGCACTAATGGCAGGAATAATGCTTGATACTAAGGATTACACATTAAGAGCGGGTGTCAGAACATTCCAAGCTGCGGCATATCTTCGTGACTGCAAAGCAGATCCGGTTTCGGTAAGAAAGCTTTTTGCCGGCACGGCAAAAGAAAACACGGAAATTAACGAACTCGTGTCCTCTGCGGAAATGTACGGCTCGTGTGCCGTTGCCGTCACGGAGCAAACCGACGGCGCAACAAGGCTTATCTGCTCAAAGGCTGCGGATGAGCTTCTCACGATAAGCGGTGTCGACGCATCATTCGTTATTTATCCGCTCGGCGAAAAAGTGAGCATTTCGGCGCGCAGCTACGGCAGAATAAACGTCCAGCTTATAATGGAAAAACTCGGCGGCGGCGGACATTTAAGTATGGCTGCGGCACAACTGACATGCAGCATCGGTGAAGCAAAAGAAAAGCTTCTTTCCGCCATAAGCGAATACACCGACGAACTGAAAAGCAGATAATTTATACGGGAGGAAATATAAAATGCAGGTTATCTTAAATCAGGACATCAAAGAACTCGGAAAAAAAGGAGAACTGGTTAACGTGTCCGACGGTTATGCAAAAAACTACCTTATTCCGAGAAAGTTTGCCGTTGCAGCCGACGCATCGGCACTTAACGAGCTTAAAAACCGCGAATCTTCAAAAGCGCATAGGCTTGCCGTAGAAAAAGCAAACGCCGAAGAAGCGGCAGCGAAGATCAACGGAAAAACCGTAAGAATAACAGCCAAGGCAGGAAAAAACGGGCGTCTTTTCGGTTCCGTTACGACCAAAGAAATTGCGGAAAAACTTAAGACGGAGTTCGGCGTGACTATCGACAAAAAATGCATCACATCTGAAGACATACGCAGCTGCGGCACTTATGTCTGCACGGTAAAGGTATATTCCGGAATAACGGCTAAAATCAGCGTAACGGTTACGGAAGAATAAAAAATCCGAAAAAGAGAAAAACATGGAAATCAACGAAAATACGGGCGCACAGGGTATAAAAAGCAAAGCTTTTTCAATTGAATCGGAGCAAGCGGTATTAGGCAGCATTCTGGTTAAACCGGAGTGCTTTTCGAGCGTTGCGGTTCTTCTGCGCCCCGAGTTTTTCTATTTACCTCAACACAAAGCAATTTTTTCCGTAATGCAGCAACTTGATGCGTCGTCGGGAACAATCGACCTTTTGATGGCTCTTGAAATGCTGCGTCACGACAAGCTTTTCGGCGGGGACGACGACGCAAAGGAATATCTGTACAGACTGTCCGAATCCGTTCCCGCTGTCACAAACGTCGAAACATACTGCAAAATCATCAGAGACAAGTTTTACATACGTACACTTGTCGAAGTTTCATCGGATATTATTGATCTTGCGGAAAATTCCGGTGAAGATGCCGATATGCTTCTCGACCAGGCGGAGCAGCGCATATACGATATCCGACAGGGAAAAACCGTAAAAGGTCCCGAACGGCTGAGTGATGTCATTACGGAAGTATATGACACACTTTATAAACTCAATTCGGAGGAACGCGATCAATTCAGGGGACTTCCGACAGGCTTCCCCGATTTCGATAAAATGTGCACCGGGCTAAACAAATCAGACCTTGTTATCGTCGGTGCGCGTCCCGCAATGGGAAAAACAAGCTTTTGTCTGAACATGGCGCGAAATGTTGCTGTAAAATCAAATAAAAAAGTTATTTTTTTCTCGTTGGAAATGGGCAACGAACAGCTTGCGCAGAGAGTTATCTCAACCGAAGCGCGTATCCCGTCGCAGAAAATGCGAACCGGTGAGCTTTCTCCGAAAGAATGGGAAAGTCTGAGCGCAGCATGTCTGTTTCTTGCCGATGTACCGCTCTACCTTGATGAAACGTCAAGCATTACGGTTCCCGAAATG
>OMRJ01000296.1 GCA_900313475.1 uncultured Eubacteriales bacterium
AAATAAAGCCTGTCCGCAGTGTCGTAGTCGGTGGATACCGTTTCGGGATTATTGTTGATTATGACCACGTCATAACCCATTTGCTTGAGGGTGTGGACGCAGTGCACGGAGGAGTAGTCAAACTCAATGCCCTGACCGATGCGGATAGGACCCGAACCGAGCACAAGCACCGTCGGCTTGCCCGAACGCCTGAAAGCACGGGATTCGCACTCCGAGTCGAACGATGAGTAGAAATAAGGTGTTTCGGCATCAAATTCCGCACCGCAGGTGTCGACCATTTTATATGTCGCTTTGAGTTCGGGCAGCTTTTCTGTTCCCGAAAGCCGTTTTATTGCCGTGTCGGTGTAGCCGAGCTTTTTGCCTTTTTTGTATTGCTCGTCAGTGCAGCCGTTTTCTATGTCTTTTTCATAGTCCGCAAGGTTTTTGAGCTTATGCAGGAACCAGTTGTCTATTTTGGTGATTTCGTGGATTTTTTCAGGGGGCATTCCGCCTTTGAGTGCCTCAAAAACGGTGAATATGCGCCGGTCGTCGTTTATCTTGAGCCTTTCGTCGAGCGGCATCGCGCTTATCGGTGCGGCGTTGAGCGTGTCGAGGTTGATTTCGGCTCCGCGCACGGCTTTCATGAGGGCTTCTTCAAAAGATGTGCCTATCGCCATAACTTCGCCTGTGGCTTTCATCTGCGTGCCGAGCTTTCGCGATGCACCCGCAAACTTGTCAAACGGCCATTTAGGGAATTTCACTACGACATAGTCGAGCGCGGGTTCGCTGCCGGCGCATGTCTTGCCGGTAATATCGTTTTTTATCTCGTCGAGAGTGTAGCCGAGTGCAATCTTTGCGGTTATCTTTGCAATCGGGTAGCCCGTTGCCTTTGACGCGAGCGCGGAGGAACGCGACACACGCGGGTTGACTTCTATGACGGAGTAATTGAAGCTGTCGGGGGAGAGTGCGAACTGGCAGTTGCATCCGCCCACTATATTCAGTGCGCTTATTATGTTGAGCGACGCGCTGCGCAGCATTTGATACTCTTTGTCTGAAAGTGTAAGCGCGGGCGCGGCGACTATGCTGTCTCCCGTGTGGATGCCCACCGGGTCGAGGTTTTCCATGCTGCAAACGGCGATGACATTGCCTGCTGCGTCGCGCATCGTTTCAAATTCGATTTCTTTCCAGCCGTAAATGTATTTTTCTACGAGAATTTGATGAATGGGCGATGCGTCAAGTCCCGTTTGTGACGCTCCTGTCATTTCTTCGTCGTTGTTTGCGACGCCGCCGCCTGCCCCGCCGAGTGTGAATGCGGGACGGATTATGACAGGATAACCGATTTTATGCGCGACAGCAAGCGCCTCCGCAACCGTTTCCGCCGTGTCGGAGGCGACAGTGGGTTCGCCTATTTCGTTCATAGTGTCCTTGAAAAGCTGTCTGTCCTCCGCTTTTGCTATCGCTTCGATATTTGTGCCTATAAGGCGAACTCCGTGTTTTTCGAGGAAACCGTCGCGTGCAAGCTCCGTTGCAAGCGTAAGTCCGGTTTGACCGCCCAAGCCCGCAAGAAGACTGTCGGGTTTTTCTTTCTCGATTATTCTTTTAAGTGTCGTGACGGTGAGCGGTTCGAGGTATATCTCGTCAGCCATTGATTTGTCGGTCATGATGGTTGCGGGGTTTGAGTTGACGAGCACAACGTTAACGCCCTCGTCTCTGAGCACGCGGCAAGCCTGTGTACCTGCGTAGTCAAACTCGGCAGCCTGACCTATCACGATAGGTCCCGAACCTATCATCAGCACTTTTTTTATGCTTTTATCGCGCGGCATTACTTTGCGCCTCCCATCATATCGCAGAATCTGTCAAATAAAAAATCGGTGTCATGCGGTCCCGAGCATGCTTCGGGGTGAAACTGCACCGTGAATGCATTTGAATCGGGGTAGTCGATACCCTCGACCGTGGCGTCGTTTGCGTTTATGTACCGTTCCGTGCCGTTCGGAACACTGCCCGTCACGACGGCGTAGCCGTGGTTTTGGCTTGTGATATAGAGCCGACCCGTTTTGATATCCTTTGCGGGTTGATTCGTGCCGCGGTGCCCGTATTTCAGCTTGACCGTCTTGCCGCCCTGTGACAGCGCAGTAAGCTGATGACCGAGACAGATGCCGAATATCGGAAGCCTGCCGAAAAGCTTTGCTATCTGTTCCGTTTGAAATTTATCGTCGGCGGGGTCGCCGGGGCCGTTTGAAAGCATAACCCCGTCAAAACCGCCCGACAGAATTTCTTCCGCGTGAGAATTGCACGGAAATACCGTTACCTCGCAGCCGTGCGACATAAGCTTTCGGATTATATTCTTTTTTGCGCCGTAGTCGATAAGTGCGACGCTGTATTTTTTTTCATTTTCGGCAGGGTAGACATGGCGCACCTTGCACGTTACGCTCTCGATTGCTCCTTTTATCGCATATGCCTTTATATCGTCGGTGCTATCGGGAATGCTGTCGCATATAAGTGCGTTCATAACGCCCTGTTCTCGCAGCTTTTTCGTAATCGCACGTGTGTCGAGTCCGCAGATGCCCGGGATGCCGTTTTGTTTAAGAAAACAGTCAAGCGTCATTTCGCACCTGAAGTTTGACGGATGCTCGCAGCATTCGCGCACGACATATCCTTTTACACAGCTTTTTCCCTCAAAATCCTCCGTCATTATGCCGTAATTGCCGATGAGCGGAAAGGTTTGCAGCACTATCTGTCCGTAATAACTCGGATCTGTGAGCGTTTCCGTATAGCCCTCCATACCCGTGGTGAAAACAAGCTCGCCCACGCTTTCCGCATCTGCGCCGAAAGCTTCACCTTCATAAACAGTGCCGTCTGACAGCACAAGATATCTTTTCTTCATATAATATCATCCTCCGAAAGAGTGGCTGCCATGACCGCTTTTATTGTGTGCATGCGGTTTTCCGCCTCTCTGAAAACTACGGATGCGCCGCTCTCGAACACCTCGTCCGTTACTTCAAGCTCGGTGCGTCCGAATTTCTCGCAAACGGCTTTTCCGACCTCTGTGTTGAGGTCGTGATATGACGGCAGACAGTGCATGAACACTGCGTCTTTTTCGGCTTTTGCCATCACGTCGGCATTTACCTGATAGGGCGAGAGATCGTTCAGTCTTTCGCTCCAAACCTCCGTCGGCTCGCCCATTGATACCCATATGTCGGTATACACCGCATTTGCGCCCTTAAGCGCCGCGTCGACCGACGGCGTGAATGTAAGCGCGCTGTTGTTTACGGATGCAAATTCCCTGCACGTGTCGATAAGCTTTTTGTCGGGGAAATATTTTTCCGGGGCGCACACAGTGAAATTGATGCCCGTTTTCGCGCATCCCACCATCAGAGAATTTCCCATGTTGAAGCGCGCGTCGCCCATATATACAAAATTCAGACCATTAAGGGAACCGAACTGTTCCTTCAGTGTCAGTAAGTCGGCAAGTATCTGCGTCGGGTGAAATTCGTTTGTAAGTCCGTTCCAAACCGGTACCCATGCGTATTTTGCAAGCTCTTCCGCACGCGCCTGCCCGAAGCCGCGGTATTCTATTCCGTCAAACATGCCCGACAGCACGCGTGCCGTGTCGGCGATGCTCTCTTTTTTGCCTATCTGTGACGCTTCGGGTGAGAGATATGTGGTACCCATGCCGAGGTCGCGCGCGGCAACCTCAAAGCTGCATCTTGTGCGTGTGCTTGTTTTTTCAAAAATCAGAGCGGCATTTTTGCCTTCGCAAAGCTTATGTGTGATACCGTTTTTTTTCATGGCTTTCAGCTTTTCCGCCAGCAGAATGAGGGACAGTATTTCATCGGTTGAAAAATCGAGAAGCTTCAAAAAATCTTTTCCTTTAAATGTACTCACAGCGGAGCCTCCGTTCGAATAAATATTCAAAATTTAGGTGTAAATATGCATATATTATACGGTTGTTAATGTCGGTTGTCAACCCCGCATATAAAAAATGTTGCATTGAACAAAAGAAGCCGCCTGTGACGGGAGAAAAAAGTTTTATTTATACCAAAGCGACGCTTAAATTCACGCTGTTCGGAATAAAAACAAAAAAATCGCAGCTCTGCGGACAAGCCGTGAACTGCGATCTTCTTTTTGATGTTTTTCGGTCGGAAAAAAACCGAACCGAACATTCAAACGCTTAACTTACGCGTTTGTGGTAGCTTCTGCTTCCGTGGTAGCTGCTGCTTCCGTGGTAGCTTCGGCAACCGTTGTCTGCTCGGCAGAGGGATTAGCCGCGTCGGTAGGCTCGTTGTTTTTGTTGCAGGAAGCGAGGCAAAGAACTGCCATAAGAGCTGCTACTGTAAGTGCGATGTACTTTTTCATTGTGTGTTTCCTCCTAAATAGTAAACAAGTGATATGTGTGTTTCACGAAGCCTTTATCTTCGTGCTCGGAGCCTCGTTGCCGTTATCGCGGCTCGGCTCTTGCTTTAAGCATTGCACATAATAGTCTTGACGGCGAAAAAAGTCAAGCGATTATTTCAAGTGTTAACAAAACATTGTGCAAAATTACTGTGCCGATGTAAACGTGTGATCGAAAAATGTTAAAAATTACGAAAGCGTTACAAGAATGTAACAGGCAAACCTTACAAAATTGTAATTTCAACACAATTTTTGCGAGTGCAAAACTTTTGCTTTTTTGCCTGCGGTTTTTAATACGCGCTTATCTGTCGTAACGGGAGGAGCACGGCGTGAAAAATTTTTTCGGAAAAATCCGAAAAAACACGTATAAATACTTGATTTTTTGTCCGTTAACCTTTATAATGGAGCAAGATGCAGCGAAATGGGTTATTCACCCATAATGATGGAGCGGTGTCCCGTGAATACGCCGCAAAAATCCAAGATGACGGAGGTGCCGAACGGCGGATGCTTATTCTCGGTGAATTCAGACATACGATCGATCAGGCGAACAGACTGACCGTTCCGGCTAAATACAGAGACGATATAGGCGCCGATGCCGTTTTGTACCGGGCGCCGGAGGGATGTCTGTTTCTCTATTCAAACGCGGAATTTGAAAAAATCGCAGACAGTGTGAGAAGCGGAAAGAGCGGAGCACGCAGCCGTGCAAGAATAAGAAATTTCTTTTCGGACACTGTCGGCGCAACGGTTGACAGAACAGGGCGATTTATAATTCCTCCCGATTATCTTACGGCGGCGAATTTGAAAAATGACGTTGTGCTTCTCGGTTGTGCAAATCATTTTGAAATATGGGATGCCGAAGTATACGGCAAACTGATGGAGGAAAAAGAAACTGCATCCGACGATGATTATCCCGACATTGTGTTTTAAGGGGAATATAAATGGAATTTAAACATATCCCCGTGCTTTTCAGCGAGACAATTGAATCACTCAATATAAAACCGGACGGCACCTATGCGGACTGCACCGCAGGCGGCGGCGGACACTCGGCGGCGATTGCGGAGCGTCTCGGAGAAAACGGACGTCTGATAGCGATTGATCGCGACCCGGATTCCGTTGAAAACCTGAAGCGAAAATTTGCGGACAAAAAATGCGTTACGGTTGTCAACAGTAATTTTTCGGAGATTAAAAGTATTGCGTCGTCTCTCGGTATTGACGGATTCGACGGGATAACGGCGGATCTCGGAGTCAGCTCCTATCAGCTTGACACGGCGGAGCGCGGTTTCTCGTTCCACGCCGACGCGCCTCTCGACATGCGAATGAGCAAAACGGGACTGTCGGCAGCGGATGTTGTCAACACATATTCCGAAAAAGACCTGATGCGAGTGCTTACGGTTTACGGCGAGGAAAAATTCGCAAAGAGCATTGCCCGTCATATTGTATCCGATCGTGAAAAAAAACCGTTTGAGACAACGCTTGAATTGGCTGAAACGGTGAAAAAGGCAATACCCGCACGGGCGAGACGTGATGGCGGACACCCCGCAAGACGTACCTTTCAGGCAATTCGTATCGAAGTAAACGGAGAGATAGAGCTGCTGCCGGCGGCACTTTCGGATATGTTTGATACACTTAAGGTCGGCGGTGTGTTGTCGGTGATAACGTTTCATTCGCTTGAAGACAGAGCTGTGAAAAATGCGTTCAGGGAGTTTACTCAGGGCTGTACATGTCCGAGGGAATTTCCCGTGTGTGTTTGCGGAAAAACGCCCCGCGGAAAACTGCAATTCAAATCG
>OMRJ01000295.1 GCA_900313475.1 uncultured Eubacteriales bacterium
GCGAATTTCATCGGCGAGCACGGGCAGGTCTTTATCATCAAGCTTTTTGAGGTCGGACGGCGATTTGATTTTGTCCAAAAATTTATATTCCACTTCTCGTCACCGATTGTTTATTTTGTTCTGCCGAGCAGAGCAAATGCTATATCCTTCAGTTCCGCGCTTTGCTCGCCGAATCCGTCAAGCTCACCGATTGCCGTTGCAGTGTATTTCTCTGCAAGCTCTGCGGCTCTCTCTTTGCCGAACAACGTAATATATGTTGATTTATTATTTATCTCGTCGCTGTTGTCCGCGCCGTCCGTTTCAAGCAGATCGTCTTTTATCTGAAACGCTATGCCGAGGTTGAGCGCAAACGCACGCGCACGGCAAATGTCTTCCTCGCTGCCGCCGCCGGCAATAACACCGAGCACGCATCCGGCTTCGATAAGCTTTGAGGTTTTCAGCGCGTCCATAGTAAAAAGAACATCCGCATCGGCTTGTTTATTCTCATATTTCAAATCAAGATACTGCCCGCCTATCATGCCGTTTACACCGGCAAGCTCCGACAGTTCGCCGACGGCTCTTATGCACTTACACGCGTCAACGCCGCCCTCGCGGCAGGCGCGGGACAGAATGCCGAACGCATGTGTGAGAAGCGCATCGCCCGCAAGAAGTGCGTTTGCCTCTCCGAATTTAATGTGGCTCGACGGTTTGCCGCGTCGCATGCTGTCGTTGTCCATACACGGCAGATCGTCGTGAATCAGCGAATAGGTGTGAATAAATTCGACGGCACACGCAAAGTACAGCGCGTCGTCCTCTTTTCCGCCCACGCACTCGCAAAACTTCAGACAGAGCAGCGGACGAACCCTTTTGCCGCCGCCCTCCAATGAATATGCAAGCATAGACGGAACACGCGCAAGCTCCCCCGTCGAAACGGGCAGCAGCTCACGGATTTTATTTTCAATCTTATTGATTGAACCGGAATGATCTTTCATGACATATACCTTTCATTGCACAAAAAAAAACAGTTAAACTTACGCGAAAAAACCGCAGATACATTTATTCTTCGCCGCTTTCGGGCATATCCTGCAAACGGACAATTTTCATTTCCGCGTCCTTTAGGCATTTGTCGCAGAATTTCGCAAGAGCCGCGCCTTCTTCAAACAGCTTCACGCTCTCGTCAAGCGAAAGCTTACCGCCGTCGAGCAGACGCACGATCTCACTTAAACGCTCCATAGCTGCTTCATATGTAATGTTATTTATATTTTCGAATGTTGCTTTTTTATTCATTTTCGGACACCTTTCCGATTATTTCGGCTTTGACCGTGCCGTCGGCAAACCTGATATGCGCAATTTCTCCCGCCGTCAGCGCGGACGCCCTGTCCGCAATAACGCCGTTTACACTTACTGCGGCAAATCCGCGCATGAGAACGCTCAGCGGATTGAGGGAATCAAGCCGCGCCGCAAGCCCCGTAAAACCTATACGCCTTGTGTGCAGCGCTTTTTCGGAGATCGTTTCAAGCCGCGTTTTCAGGTCGTTAAGCAAAGCATGTTCATCTGCAAAAAAACCGGCCGCATCCGAAAAATCTCGGCGCGCCATTATACTCTCAAGGCGCTGTCTCTCGCTTGCAAGCTTTGTTTTCATCAAACCGAAAAGACGGTCAGTGAGTGCGGCAGCATACATACGCATCGCGTCGCCGTCCGGAGTTGCAAGCTCCGCAGCCGCCGACGGAGTCGGTGCGCGCAGGTCGCTCACGAAATCGCATATCGTAAAATCGGTTTCATGCCCGATGCCCGAAATAACGGGGACAGGGCATTCGGCAACGGCACGCGCCAGCAGTTCATCGTTAAAGCACCACAGATCCTCCGCGCTTCCGCCGCCGCGGCCTATAATTATAACGTCGGCGCACCTTTTGCGCCCGAACTCGTTCAGCGCCGATATCATTTCGCCCGGCGCGGAGCTACCCTGAACGCTCACACCGCAGAACACCACGGTGCAAAACGGATATCTTCGCCCTATGATACTGAAAATATCACGCACTGCGGCACCTGTCGGCGATGTGATAACGCCTATTCTTTTCGGATAACGGGGAACAGGCTTTTTCGGGAGGAATCAAAAAGCCCCTCGCGTTCAAGCTTTTTCTTAAGCTGTTCGAATGCGACGGCAAGCGCACCCGCGCCGTCGGGCTGAATATGTTTTACATACAGCTGATAAACACCGTCCCGCTCAAAAACGCTCACCCGTCCGAGGGCGGTCACATTCATCCCGTTTTCGGGAACAAAACCGAGCGACGACGCGTCGGACGCAAACATTACGGCTTTAAGAGAAGCGTTTTCATCCTTCAGCGAAAAATACATATGTCCCGTTCTCGCATGCACAGAGAGATTCGATATCTCACCCGCGACATAAATCGAACGCATCATCAGCTCACTGTCAAACATTGTTTTTATATAACCGTTCAGTTCACTGACGGTAATAACGGGATACGTCATAGCTTTTTCACACTCAATGCGCCGAGCACCGCCGTGCCTACGGCATTGTCCGCCGACAGTCCGTCCCGAGCAAACACCGCGCCGTATTTTGCGGCAAAATCCTCGCGTATAATCGAATTTGACATAACTCCGCCCGAAAAAACGAGCGGAAGCCCCGGATGCTCTTTCAGTAGACCGTCGGTCATTCTTTCAAGTGCCGCCTCAATATATGTTATACAGTATTTCGCGATATCTTCGGGCGCTTCTCCCGCGTTCACCATGCTTCGGCACTTGTTTTCAATGCCCGAAAGACTGCATGAATTATCTTTTACAAACGGGCGCACCCTGTATTTTTTTTCGCTTCTGCGGCTCAATGCGTCAAGCTCGCGTCCCGCGGGAAACGAAATGCCGAGCATATTGCCTACCCTGTCCACCGCCTGTCCCGCATGCAGATCAAGAGAAGATGCGACAGGTGTTATCTTCATTATTCTTTTGCTGTCCGGTGTAACGATGACGGCATCCGTCGTGCCGCCCGAAACATGAAACGCAATAAAGTCTTTTTCGAACAGATCGAGCCGTCCGGCGGACACAAGCGCGGCTGCGATGTGCCCTGCCTGATGCGAAAAGGGCAGCACCGGAACGCCGAAAAAAGCGCCTGCGCACTCTGCGGCACATTTTCCCGACATAAAGCACGGCATATATGAGTCTTTGGCATCGCGGGGCGACACCGACACGGCTATCACGTCGGGAGAATATTCCGTTTCTTCGCAAAGCAGCTTTGCAAGCTCGGGAAGCTGAACAGTATGCTTAAAAACCGCGTCGGACTGACGCAGTCCCGTTTCGCCGTCTTTAACGCCGAGCAGCCGCCTTCTGTGGCTGTACGCCCCCGTTTCGCCGTTATAAAGAGCAATCGACGTCGTGTAGTTGCTCGTATCGATTCCGAGAGATATCATGCGCTTGTCTTCTCTCTGATAACAGAGCCTAATATTCCGTTTATAAACTGCGCGTCATCGGCCGTGGCGTAGGTTTTCGCAAGCTCCACCGCTTCGTTCGCGGCAACTGAATCCGGAGTTTCGTCAATAAGAGAAATCTCGGTAATCGCCATGCGCAGCAGACAAAGCGTAACACGCGGAAGCCTTGCCGTCTTCCATCCTCTTGAGAGTCTGTTGATCACGCCGTCCGCGTTTTCGATGTTCCCGACGGTTTTTTCAAATAGCACCCTCGTGTAATCGTTCGGTTCGAAAAACCGGCACTGCGCGGCAAGCGCACTCAACTCGTCATACGAAAGTTCGGGGCTGAAAAGCCTTTCAAAAAGAAAAACAAATGCCTGCTCACGTGCTTCTTTTCTGGTCATACAAAAATTATCCTCCGCTGAAATATCCGGGTAAAACATATTTTTTTACAGTATAGCATAACCGAACAAAATTAACAAGTGTTTTTGCATATTCACTGTATATTCATTTTTTTTCGGTACTTCTCAAACATTTACGATTGTTTTTTCTTTTGTTTATTATAGATTGACTTAAGCGTTTTAAAATGATAATATAACAAAAGAACGGAGTTGAGAATGTATGAATAAAATCGGCATCAACATAAGACCGAACATAGCCTACGGCGTCGATCCGTTTACGGAGAGCATAGCCTCCGCGGGGTTTGATTCATTTTTCACATACGGCAACAACAGAGAGTTTATCAGCCACCTTGCAGAAAAATCGCGTTCGCTCGGTCTTTCCTATGAGGCGCTCCATGCGCCCGCCGACGGAATAAACGACCTGTGGCTTCCCGGCGAAAAAGGTGACGAAACGGAAAAGCTTCTTAAAGAAAGCGTTTCTCTCGCATCGGAGTTCGGCATAGGAACCGTGATAATGCATGTCAGTTCAAAAGAAAACTGTCCGCACGTTACCGACATCGGGCTTTCGCGTTTCGATTCGGTCGTTAACTGTGCGGCAAAAAGCGGAATAACCGTTGCGATAGAAAATCAGCGCAAGCTCGGCAACATCGCAACGCTTCTCGAAATATACGGCAAGGACACCAATGTCGGCTTCTGCTGGGACGTGGGGCACGAAAAGTGCTTTGCAAACGGACGCGAATATATGCCGCTTTTCGGCGACAGATGCGTACTGACGCACATACACGACAACGGATGTCAGTATAATATCGACGAACATCTTCTGCCTTTCGACGGGCGGATAGATTTCCGCCGAACGGCACAGCTTCTGCATGATTACGCATACAAAGGCACGCTCATGCTGGAAATCGACCTGCCGCACGAGGGCAGCGACAAATATTCGGAGCTGTCGACGGCGCAGTTCACGGCAAAAGCGTTTGCCGCAATAAACCGTTTGAGAATAATTTCCGAGTATTAAAACGGGGGAGATAATATTGACAGATTTGAAGGATAAAAACGAATGCCGCTATGACCTTGTGTCTCTCGGCGAGATAATGCTGCGCTTTGACCCCGGAGACATGCGTGTCAGAAACGCGCGTTCTTTCCGTGTGTGGGAGGGCGGCGGAGAATACAACGTCGCGAGAGGTCTTGCAAGCTGTTTTCGCATGCGCACGGGCATTATAACCGCATTTGCCGACAATGACACGGGCAGACTTGCGGAGGAGCTTATTCGGCAAAGCGGCACCGATGTTTCGCTTATAAAGTGGTTTCCGTATGACGGCATAGGAAGAAGTGTCCGAAACGGTCTTAATTTCGTTGACCGCGGCTTCGGAATACGCGGCGCCGCAGGCACATCCGACAGGGCAAACACCGCCGCGTCTCAGCTTACTCCCGACATGATCGACTTCGACCGCATTTTCGGCACGCTCGGCACACGATGGTTTCACACGGGCGGCATTTTCTCCGCACTGTCCGTTTCATCGGCGCAAACGGCGCTTGCCGCCGTAAAAGCCGCAAAAAAACACGGCTCGGCGGTGTCATTCGACATGAACTACCGTCCGTCGCTTTGGAAGGCGCTGCCCGACGAAGACGAAGAAAAGAGAATGCTGCGGGAGCTTGCCGCAAACACCGATCTGCTCATAGCGGGTCCCGACGATCTTACAAAGCGACTCGGCGTCCCCTCCCCGAAAACGGGAATGAGCGACGAGCAGTATTTTACGGCACTTTTCACCGCAGCCGTAAAAAAATATCCGAACCTCAAGGTGCTTGCATGCACGCGCAGAAAAGTCATAACCGCTACAAAAAACGACTGGAGCGCGCTGCTGTTCTGCAACGGCAGAATATACAAAAGCCGTGAATTTA
>OMRJ01000294.1 GCA_900313475.1 uncultured Eubacteriales bacterium
ACGAACAGATTCAGCATTAAAAGCACGGAAAGCACGGTGCATAAGATCTTTTTTAAATTCATTTCTGACATCTTCCTTTCGTAAAGGCTGTCGCGGCGGCATAAGCCGCCCGTATACGCAGTGGCGCTTTGTTAAATTTTTCTCTTTTGAGTTCTCCTTTCGGCTTATTCGGAGGAGGTTTTTTCTCCCCATATATATATTATCATATTCGAAAAAATAATTCTATCGGGAAAACAGATAAAATTTACCACATGTGTTTGTTTATTATTGCTAATGTTCCGATACGGATTTAAAAGTGCATAATAATGGAATTATAGCATTATACGGCGGCAATTTTCGTTGACACGTACACATAATAATGTTAAAATTAAAATGAGATAATTTGAAATACGGGATTAAATTCTTACAGACAAAAAAGGAGCTGCAAAAATGAAGACAGCCGAAAAGATATTTTCCGTACTTTACAGCATTATGGGCTGGTGCACGTGGCTCGGCGTGATAGCGCTGCTTGTGTTCATGGCCGTGCTTTTCGCCACCGGATATTCTCGCCCCGCGACCGTGTCGACGGGTGACGTGACGGTAACTCAGGTGCCGGCGGACGATTCGGTGCTGGCGGACGCGGGCATAAAGTGCAGCGGGGAAGTGTACCGTGCGGATTTCGATGTGCATATCGACGGCGCGAAGCTGTCGCCGTACAGCTATTCCGCGAGGGGAGTTCGGCTCAATAACCCGTCTGCGGTCGGGGACGTGAAGCTTGTGTGCTTTTCGGGTGACGGCGTGACGGACGGTGAAATTACATATTCAAAAATCTCGCCTGCCGATTTTACGGTGTCGGTTTATGTCGAAAAGTCAAATGCAGACACAAATGAGATTGCGGCAGCCGTGAAAAATGCCGGTTTTAGCCTGACGGATATGCAGATGCACTTTTCGCTGATTGATGTTGATATCCGGTAAACGGAGAATGTGTGAAAAAGATGTTTGCCCGGGCGAACATTAAAAACAAAACTGACGAATAAAAAATGCATGGTGCAATTTTTAAACCCATGCTGCGCAATGTCGGGACAGCGGAAAAATAACTCTTGACTTTACTGTGGGCAACACGTATAATGTCCGTGAAAAAACGCGTTTTTATGGGAGCGAGATGGATTTTTTCGTTCCTTAAGCGCATAAAGAGGGGGTAAACCCGATGAAGCAGCTTACCAACAAGCCATTTCCCGACGAATTTAAGGACAGCTACGACAAAACCTTCTCCGATGAACCGCCGCTGTTTACCGTTGTGGGTGATTTAAGCCTGACACTGAAGTACCGCGAGAGCGCATTATGTTTCACAAAGAATCGAATCTATGCATTTGACGGAGAATACGGCGGTGAGCCTGTATCGGTCGGCTTCAATGAAATCGAAAAGACCGAGGTAAAGAGAATGTACGGTAATGCGGCGTTCTTTGTCGAAATGAAAACAGGTGAGAAGCGTATTCTGACACGTTTTACCTTTGCGGTCGCGTCGGTTGCGGATGCAGGAGCCGATTTTGTGAATTCCGTTATTGAAAACGGTTTTTCGGACGATTTGCTCTATCCTGTTGAAAATGCCTACATGCATCGCCGCAGCTTCTGTCCCAAATGCGGACGTAAACTGCCGAATCCCGATGCCGAATGTCTTAATTGCAAGGGCAAAGGCAAAATGTTTTCTAAATTTGCATCTTATGCAATGCCGCATAAGAAAATGCTTGTAATTTGCATGCTCTTGTCCGTATTTACGACGGCAATGTCGCTCATACCCCCATATGTGACGGGATACATGGTGGACGATGTTCTCCCCGAAAAAAACTCAAAGCTGCTCATTACGATGATTCTTGCGCTGCTCGGCGTATATATTTTACAGTATGCCGTTACGGCGGTGCGGTCATACCTTTTGAGAATGACGGGTGACAGAATCGTTATCGACCTCAAAAAGGATATTTACGCCAAGTCGCAGCATCTGCCGATGACATTTTATGACAAAACCTCCACAGGTTCTGTTATTAACCGTATCAATTCCGACACGGGTGCAATTCAGAATTTTGTGCTGCGTATCTCACAGGAGGCTGTGGTACAGTTTTTAACTCTTGTGGGCATTCTTGTCATAATGATATGTATGAATCCTAAATTAACGCTGTTTTCGCTTGCTCCGATTCCGCTTGTGGTAATAATCGGGCGCGTTTTCGGCAAAAAGGTCGGACCGCGCTACATGCGTCTTTGGCGGCGCGGCGCGTCTATTTCGGGGCTTCTCACGGATACCATTCCCGGAATCAGGGTCATAAAGGCGTTTACGAATGAGGAGCGTACGGTAGATAAATTTGACGCATACTGCGACGAATGGATGAAGGAAGATGCAAAAACCGCAAAGATAGCCGGTTTCTTTCCCGCCTTTATGACGTTCCTTGTCACATGCGGCTCTCTTGTCATATGGTTTTCGGGCGGCAGCTACGTTATCAGGGATACGGGCGGATTTTCAATAGGTCTTCTCGTTTCGTTTATTTCATATGCTTCGATGTTCTACGCGCCCGTCACGTTTTTTGCAAATTTCAGTGACACATATCGCAACACTCTTGCAAGTGCCGAAAAAATTCTTGACATACTCGACGCCGAGCCGGAACACGATTTCGGCAAGGGAAACATTCCCGACCGCATCGACGGTAAAATTGAATTTAAGAATGTCAACTTTTCTTTCGACCGCTCCAAAAAAGTCCTTTCAAATGTCAATCTGACCATTGAGCCGGGCGACGTTGTCGGTATTGTCGGCACCACCGGCTCGGGAAAAAGCACGCTCATCAATCTGATAATGCGTTACTATGACGATTACGAGGGAGAGATTCTTGTTGACGGGCAGGACATAAAAAAGATTGACCTTGATTATTTCCGCGACCAAATAGGATATGTGCAGCAGGAGCCGCTCATGTTCCGCGACACGATATTCAACAATATTGCATACGGTGCTGGTGACGTCCGCGTAGAGGAAGTGCTTCGCGCCGCCGATATCGCGCATGCGCACGAATTTATCTGCCGCCTGCCCGATGCCTATGACACGGTGCTCGGAGAGCGCGGAACGGGTCTGTCGGGCGGTGAAAAGCAGCGCATTTCGATTGCACGCGCGGTCATGAAAAACCCGTCGATTCTCATTTTCGACGAGGCGACCGCCGCCGTCGACTCCGAGACGGAGCACCTTATTCAGGAGGCCATCGAGCGGCTGATTCGCGGGCGCACGACGCTTATGATTGCACACAGACTCTCAACACTTAAAAACGCAAACAAAATTGCCGTTGTAGACAAGGGCGAAATTATTGAGTTCGGCTCGCCCGAAGAACTGATGGCGAAAAAGGGCAAATATTACAAGCTGATTCAGATACAGTCCATGGGTGAGCAGCTTATGGCGCAGAAGCGTGCCGAAAACTTTGAATGAGAGGTGCGGACATATGATAAGATACATTGACGGACCCGAAGTCAGAATTACGCAAAACGGAAAAATATTTCTTGATGTTGAATTCTATTTTACCGAAGAAAAGTTTGCGGAGCTTGAGGCTCACAGGCTTTTTCCGAAGTCCGGTTCGGGGAAATATATTTCCCTGATGACGCATGACGGTGAGCCGGTCGCTGTTATACGCGATTTGAAATCGCTCGATTCCGATTCGGCTGCAGCGGTTAAAAATTCGCTTAAGGAATATTATATGATTCCGAAAATA
>OMRJ01000306.1 GCA_900313475.1 uncultured Eubacteriales bacterium
GAACTGCTGCTGATTGTGAGCTTGCCTCTGCTCTCGCCGACAAAACCGCCGGTAAACGAGTCTTCTTTAGCTGCTCCTCCGGTTACCGAAGCGCCGGTAACATGGCATTCGGATATCGTCAGAGTGCCGCCTTCATAGCCTACAAAGACAGCCGTTCCTCTTTTTGAACCGGTGATATTTGCGGAACTGACCTTAAGCTTTCTGATTGTTGCGTTTTCCGTATTTCGAAACAAACCGACACGATCGTCCGAAATGTTGATTTTCAGGTTGCTTATTGTGTGGTTCTGTCCGTCAAACGTACCTCTGAAATACTTATCTACGACACCGATACCGCTGAATGCGCGATTGTTCATATTGATATCGGTGTTAAGATAAACGGTCTTTCCGCTGTAATCGGTGCCGTTTCTGACTGTTTGCGCAAAATACTCAAAGCCGTTCGCATTGTTAATATAGTACGAATTGCCGCTTTGCGTCAAACCGCTTGAGCTTGAACCGCCGCCCCAAGTATCTGCCGACGCCGTCGGAAGCTCAAGGTCGACGAACGGCACGAAGCCCGCGACCATGAACACCGCAAGCAGAACAGCCAACGCTTTTTTGAACGTTTTGTTCATGTGTTTTTTCTTCCTTTCTCTGCAAAAGATTTTTGATATGATAAAAAAACCGCATTAACGCAATCACCGGAGGGTAATCACGTTAATACGGTTTAATACCTGAATATGACACAACACTAAAAACGGAAATCAACTCCGCAGAACGGCAGCATGACATGTTTTTGCCCGAAAAAAGAGTCATAAAACAATACATATCTGTCAACCCTTTCCAAAAAACTCTGTTAATTATACGAATTCTCCACTGATATTCATAACTTTTGTACACAAATTCAGTTTAATTATAACCGATTTTATTATGAATGTCAATAATAAATCAGTTTTTTGAAAATTGCCGTATAAAAAAGCTCGGAAACAGGTGTTTTCGGAAGGGCGTAAAATGCAGTTTGCGTCAGCATTCATTTCTTATCGGTTTTATATTTTGCTATAAGCTTTTTTGCGACTTTATATACGTCACCGCAGCCGAGTGTAATGACAAGATCACCCGGAGTGACATGATCATACAGATACTGCGCTATCGTATCAAAGGACTCAAACCAAACGCAGCCGGGTATTTTTTCGCCGAGCTGTGATGTGTGAATATCATAGGTATTAACCTCACGCGAACCCATTATCTCTGTCAAAACAACCTTATCGGCAATTTGAAGAACCTCGGCAAAATCGTCAAGAAGCATATATGTGCGCGAAAACGTAAACGGTTGAAAAACCGCCCATACACGCGCAAAATCCATTTCTTTTGCGGCGGTAAGCGTAACCTTTAACTCTGCCGGATGATGAGCATAATCGTCGGCAACGGTAATATCGTTAAACTCTCCGAGTATTTCAAAGCGTCTTCCCGCGCCGCCGAAATTTTTTACGGATTCAAGGCATTTTTCCATATCAGCTCCCGCAAAGCTTGCAGCGGCAAATGCGGCAAGAGCATTCAATACATTGTGAATACCGGGAACATTCAACTCAACCCTGCCGACGAAACTGCCGTTGTGTATAAGATCGAAGAGCGGAAACGCTCCGCGCTTAAAGCCGATGTTATCGGCATACCAATCATTCTTTGAATCAAAACCGAATGTAATAAGATTTTTCGCCCCCGACTGTTTGACAGCGCGACAGGTTTTTTCGTCGTCGCCGTTATAAATAACGACATCGCGCGCCATTGCCGCGAACTTTGCAAAAGACGCTATGAGATTATCCATCGTTTTGAAAAATTCAAGGTGATCGGCATCAATATTCAGAATTACGGCAACACTCGGACTTAAATCAAGAAATGTATTGGCAAATTCGCATGCTTCGCACACAAGCATATCTGCCGTTCCCGTTCTGCCGTTGGCATTTATAAGCGGGAGTTTACCGCCGATAACAGCAGAGGTATCTATTCCGGATTGCAAAAGTAACTGTGTAAGGAGCGATGTTGTGGTTGTTTTTCCGTGGGTACCGCAAACACCGATGCAATGACCGAATTTTCTTGTTATCGCACCGAACAGCTTTGAACGCTCAAACGTGGGTACACCCATTTGGCGGGCAGCGACAAGCTCGGGGTTGTCGGGAAGCAAAGCCGCGGTAAAAACCACCATTTCGGCGTCACCGATATTTTCGGCTTTTTGCCCGAGAACAACGGGAATACCGAGCTTGCGTATGCGGTTTAAAGTGTCCGTTTCATTATTGTCGGACCCCGAAAGCTTATATCCCTTGGCATGGAGTATCTCGGCAAGAGGGCACATGCCTGCGCCGCCGATTCCTATAAAATGAATGCGTTTGACAGTGTCAAGAAGTTTATCTATTTCGTACATTAATTTTCACCTTTATCAAGTATGTCATTATATCATATCTTACGCAATAAAAAACGCAAAAATCATTTTCGAATATATTTTATTTCCGATTCAAAGAAAAGTCAATATTTATTGTCTATTTGTCTATATCGAGAGAAGCGGTCGCATTCAGGTCAAGTCCCGCCGTATTTCCGGCAAGAAACTCATAATATGCCTGTGCTCCGACCATAGCAGCATTGTCACCGCAGTATTTCAGTTCCGGAAAATACAGCGGAATACCGTGCTTTCGGCATGTTCCTGTCATTTCGTCACGCAGAACGCTGTTGGCGGACACTCCTCCGGCAACAACGACCGAACAGGGATGAAATTGCGTTATTGCACGCTCGGTGCGGTCGCAAAGACATGTCACAACGGTGTGCATATACGATGCGCCGATGTTTTTTATATCGACAGACTCCCCTTTTTGCTCCAGATTGTGAACGAGGTTGATGACAGATGTCTTAAGGCCCGAAAAGCTGAAATCAAACTCATTATCCTGAACTCTCGGAACGGGAAAATGAAACGCTTTTTTGTCGCCGCCCGCGCAGACTCTGTCCATATTAAGTCCGCCCGGATAAGGCAATCCCATAACGCGGGCAGCCTTGTCCATCGCCTCCCCCGCCGCATCGTCTCGGGTACGGCCGATAACTTCAAAGTCGGTGTAATCCCTGACATTCACGAGATGGGTATGCCCGCCGGACACAACCAGAGCAAGAAAAGGAGGCTTTAATTCGGGATGAGAAATGTAATTCGATGCAATATGACCGCGAAGGTGATGAACGGGGATCAGCGGTTTTTTCGAAGCAAACGCAAGACCTTTTGCAAAGTTCACGCCGACCAGAAGCGCGCCGATAAGACCCGGTGCGAATGTAACGGCAACCGCGTCGATTTCTTTGAGGGTTAAACCTGCATCTGACAGAGCTTTTCGCACGACGTGAGAAATCGACTCGCAGTGGCGTCGGGATGCGATTTCGGGAACAACGCCGCCGTATAAAATATGTTCTTCGACCTGTGAAGCGATAACGGAAGATAAAACCTGTCTTCCGTCCTTAACCACCGCCGCGCCGGTATCGTCGCAGGAGGATTCAATAGCAAGAATGTTCATTTGTTATTCTCCGTTTTACTGAAAACTTTAGTATACAGCACCGCATCCTCGGTTGGTGAACGGTAGAAATTCAATCTCTGTCCTACCACCGAAAAACCGCATTTTTCATACAGCCGACGAGCCGAGGTGTTACCGTTCCTCACTTCGAGCGTTATAAATTCACAGCCGCGTTTTTGAGCACCGTCCGATATTTCTCTCATAAGTGCCGTGCCTATGCCGCAGAAGCGTGCGGAACATGTTACGGCAATATTATTAACATAGAACTCACCGAAATTGTCGCGTCCGCTCACATATCCGACTATATTACCGCCCGCATCCCTGCATACAAAAAACAGTGAATTTTCCGCCGATATTTCGTCGGAAACGGATTCTTCGCTCCAAGGCTCCGAAAAACATTCGCGTTCTATATGCGCGATACCGACGGCATCTGCGGAACATGCCTCTGCTATTTCAAATCCGCCTTTCATTTCATTATCCCTTTGCGTCATACCAAGTTTTTCCTATGCCGACATCCGCGCGAAGCGTAACGGCAAGCGACACTGCAGTTTCCATTTCCCGCTTCAATATTTCGGCTGCTTTTTCTGCCTTTTCAACGGGAGCTTCAACGATCAGCTCGTCATGCACCTGCATGATAAGCTCCGCTTCCGGAATTTCTTCTTTCAGTCTGCGGTTTGTTTTTATCATGGCAATCTTGATTATATCCGCTGCAGTACCCTGAATCGGCATATTTCGTGCAACACGCTCACCGAAAGCGCGCATCATTCTGTTTGATGACGTAAGCTCGGGCAAATAACGGCGGCGATTGAAAAGCGTTTCGGCATAGCCGTTCTTTTTCGCTTTTTCAATGCATTCTTTCATAAAAGAGTCAACGGACGAATAGAGCGCAAGATAAGCATTTATGAAGCTCTCCGCTTCCGAACGTGTCGAATGGATATCCTTTGACAGAGAAAAAGCGCCTATGCCGTATACGATTCCGAAGTTGACCGCCTTTGCCTTTGACCGCAGTTCGGGTGTAACATTTTCAAGAGGGACATCAAAAACTTTTGAAGCGGTAATCGTATGGATGTCCGCGCCGCTGTTAAATGCTTCTGTCATGTTTTTATCGTCAGCCATTGCTGCAAGCACACGAAGCTCGATCTGGGAATAGTCGGCATCGACTATCGAAAAACCGTCACGCGCAACAAAGAACTTGCGAAATTCGCGCCCGACAGGTGTACGCACGGGAATGTTCTGCAAATTGGGTTCCGTAGAAGAAAGACGTCCTGTTCTTGTTTCCGTCTGATTGAATGAACTGTGTATTCTTCCGTCGGGTGCAATACTTTTCAGAAGTCCGTCGCAGTAAGTGCTTTTGAGCTTTGAAAACGTTCTGTACTGCAGGATTTCGGCGACGGTTGCATTCTGTTCGGCAAGGTCTTCCAAGACATCGGCATTTGTCGAGTAACCCGTTTTCGTCTTTTTTTTGCACGGAAGACCGAGTTTTTCGAAAAGAATAACACCGAGCTGCTTCGGTGAATTTATATTAAATTCTTCGCCGACATCCTCGTAAATTTTTCGGCGAAACGAATCCGCATTTGCTTCGAGCACTCCGGAATAGGCTCGTATTCCGTCGGCATCAACTCCCATCCCCGCTTTTTCCGTCTCGGCAAGCACGGCTGCAAGAGGCAGCTCTATATCGCGAAAAAGCGCTGTTTGCGAATTGCTTTCAAGCACCGCCGAAAGACGTTCCGACAAAGGCAGAAGCAAAAACGCATCTCTGATTTCGTCGGCTTCCGTTTTGTCGGGCGATGAGAAATCCGGAGCGGTAATGTTATATGAGAGTGCGAGCGCATTGACACCGTAAGACGACGCGTTCGGGTCGAGCAGATATGCGGCAAGCTTTACGTCGGTAAAAAGCTTTTCGGGAATTTTTAATCCGCTTTTCAAAAGTGCGGAATATATTCTTTTTGAGTCAAAAACAACTGTTTCGCCGTTTTGTGAAATTTCGATTATTTTTTTGCACAGATCCGTTGATTCTCCGGAA
>OMRJ01000293.1 GCA_900313475.1 uncultured Eubacteriales bacterium
GTTGTCCCCATAAGCCGACAGGCTGTTGTTCTCCTTCGGGCAGTTTTAAACACGGTAGATAGTAGTCACCTTGAAGTTCGTACCAAAGACCGTTCTTTTTGTCATAAATAACCTTTTCCATACTCACGCCTCCTTGTAGATTACCTTGAATTTCTTTTGCTTTGCATCAATGATTTTCAGTAAAACCTTATCTACCGCATCAGTGTACTTGCCGTTGGCAATAAGGTTGTTCCGCATTTCGTTCAGACAGTTCACAACCACCCTTCGCTCAAAATCATCCAACGCTATGTAATACTTTTTATCCCGCATATCGCAACCTCCTTTGATTTTCTGCCATAATTGTACTCAAAGGCGGTTCAATAGTCGAATGTATGCAATTATGATTTGACCTTTTAGATACTAATTGTTAATTGCTTAAAATTATGGTATAATGTTTTCAAAGAGGTGAAAAAGATGTTTGATGATATGGTTAATTTCTTTAATTTGGGGGCTTTTTCGGATGAGGAAAAAGAATTGCTCAGAACCGATTTTACATATAAGAAGCAAATGAGCCGACTTTTAAAAGAAGCACGTCAAGCCGCAAAGAGAGATACTTGTTATTTTTGCGGAAAGAGCGTTACAAGTTTTTGTAATTCGCATTCCGTTCCGAGGTTTTGTCTTGAAAACATAGCCACAAATGGCGATGTGCTAACATTAAATACTGTTGTGGATAATCCTTTGATGGACACTGAGAATGGAGTGAATAAAGCAGGAACATTTCATTTAATCTGCAATGATTGCGACAGCAAGATTTTTTCAGACTACGAAAATCCCGATAATTATTCAAATCAACCTACTCCAAAAATGATTGCTCAAATGGCATTGAAAAACAGTTTAAAATCCATTAGTAAACGACTTTTTGAAATTGAACTCTTTAATATTTCCGCTAAAAAAACAGATGCTGCTCGGATGTTTAGCGATGCAAAAAACGCCGCTAATGAAATGGACTTAAAAGAATATGAGGACAGCTATAGAAAAGCAAAGAAAGCATTAGAAAAGAACAGTTCAACAGACTACTATGTATGCTACTATGAAAAACTTAATTATGTGGTTCCGATTGCTTTTCAATGCTCATTAGCATTGGCAGTCGATTTTAATGGTAATATTATCAACAATATTTATAATCCATCTCCTGAATACAGAATACAAAATATTCATATAAGTATATTACCTTTGAAATCAGAAACTGTAATCGTGATATTTATTGAGGATGGCGATAAACGTTATAGACCGTTCTATAAACAATTCAATAAGCTTACATTAGAAGATAAACTTGCCGCATTGACATTGATTATGTTTATGTATTCGGAGGATATGTACTTTTCAAAATCTATTGAGAATGAAGTTCGTGAAAGCAAGGCTCTTTGTGAAGCGGGAAAGACTGGGCAAGACATCGTTTCATTTACACCATTCTTCGATCCTTTGGAAATGCTAAGAGAATCACATTCTTTAGATAAAAGACACGAAATTCCAAATTTGCTTTCAGAAAAATATAAATTGGCATAACAAAACCCGCCACCTTAGAAATTAATCTAAGATGGCGGGTTTCTGTTTCGTATTAGAGAAACACCTTGACGGCAAAGCCGCCACTAAAGAAGTAGGTGTTCTTCCAATACACGTTTGGTGGACCTGAAGAGATTCGAACTCTCGACCTCTCGGATGCGAACCGAACGCTCTCCCAACTGAGCTACAGGCCCAACTCAAATTGCTTGATGATTATAACACGTTCGTTTTTCAATTGCAATACTTTTTTTATTTTTTTGTGTAAAAGCTTTTTCGTCCGGTAAAACGAAAAAAAGGCAGGAGGTTACGGCAAAATCTCCGTCTGAAAACAGGCTGTCGGTTACGGTATATGCTGTCGGGCAAAGCCGTATCGAGCATTACCGAAACCGTACGCGTCAATCCCCATTTGATTCCGCGGCTTTAATTCGCTTATACATATCCTGCATCTTTTTGTCGATTTCGGAAATTTTTCCGGCACATTCGAGCATTTCGTCGTTTATTCCGTCGGGAAGTTTCGATTTATCGGCTTTATAACGGATATCATGTTCGAGACTTGCCCAAAAATCCATGGCGATCGTGCGGATCTGTATTTCCGCGCCGACGAACTCCGTTCGGTCGGAGAGATACACAGGCAGACGTATATCAAGGTGAAGCGAGCGGTAGCCGTTGTAATTCGGCAGCATAATATAGTCCTGTCGCTTTATTATTTCGACATCTTTTTGTCTTTCGAGCATTTCCGCAACACGGTATACATCGTCGATATACTGACAGACAACGCGGACGCCTGCGATATCGTTAACATTTTCACGCGCAGAGGAAAGATTGACCGGCATTCCTCTTTTTTTAAGCTTCGCCACTATGCTTTCATCTGATTTAACGCGGCTTTCTATATGGTGAATCGGATTTCGATCATAAAGGACGTTAAATTCACTGTTCAGCACTTCAAATTTAAGCGCAAGCTGCTTTACCGCACACTCATACAGATTTCTGACCATATTGTATTCCGGTTCATCGGAAAAAACCGTGATCCTGTTCTTAAAATTTTCCGCTTTTTCCATGTTGACCTCCGCTGTTTTTTATATCCGCACCGCTGTCAGTCGGATTGGCTTTCGCCGTCAGCTCCGTAACGGTGAGCTTTACAACCGCCGTATGCTCGACAGTATCTCTGTTGTAATTGAAATTACGCGTTTCAGGATAACGGGCCATAATAATTCCGGCAACGGCATCGCGGCGCTCATCTCCTGTCAGAAAACGAACCTGCGCCTTACCCATGACGGAACGGTAGCGCATCGTGACATCCTTCTTCTCCGGCAGACACTCCATTTTTAAGGGAATGTCCATTTCAAAAGAGCAAACACGATTTCGCTGCAAAAGCTCATACTTTCGCCCTGCTTCGGCTCCGTGAATATAGATGCATATCCGTTCATCCTCAACCGTGTATGCAAAATTGACGGGAACTATATACGGATAAACGCCGTCGGCAAGTCCGAGACGTACTGTATCGCAGGCATCTATTATCTTGACGATTTCACCGAACTCGGTCACTTCTCTGTCTTTTCTTCTCATACCGTCCTCTTTTCTCCGCCATGTGCCTGTTATTTGTTTTTCATGCCGTAATGCGCCTTATTCCGTTAATATCTCTATCGCTTGTGCATATTTACGCTGTCTTTCCATGTCTTTTTCGCCGACTTTTTCAAGCCGCGCCAAATTGCTGTTGTGAGTAAGATCGGCGAGTTTTACGGCACGGGCGACAGGATCATTTTTTATTTTTCTAATATAGTCAAAATACGAAGTTCCTTTGCTGCGCGTCAAAAGCATCAAAGGCCCGGTAATGTCTTCTCCGAAGCCGTACCGTGCAAGCTCCGCAAGCGTAACAGGCGTATCCTCCAAAACATCATGAAGAAGCGCAACGACCGTCGATACCTCGTCCGTCATCTGTTCCGCAACATGAAACGGGTGGAATACATACGGCATTCCGCTCTTGTCCGTTTGCCCTTTATGAGCATCATAACAAAGCTGCATTGCTGTTTTCGTTTTTTTTGTATATATCAAAGCCCGACCCTCCGATGTTATCGGTAAAAACATACGCGGATTGTTTTTACCTCAAATAGAACATAAACTGCGTAATCGAGTAGGTCGGAATTGCTCCGACCTCTCACACCACCGTACATGCCGTTCGGCACACGGCGATTCAATTCAAAATCAAATATGTACCTTTCGGCAGTAATCGAACACACTGACTAAGCCTCGCTCAGTCAGTCTTTCTCGGTATGCCCGTTATACCAAAAAGCAAGCGCACCTGCAGGTACACTTGCCGATTTTTATTTTTTGCCCCCAAAGACATATCTGCGCAGAGCGGCGGAATCCCCGTCAAAAAGATAAGTTTGATAACCTGCTTTTTTACCGGCTTCAATATTGGCACTGTTGTCGTCAATAAAAAGACACTGCCCGGGAGTAAGCGCATACTTTTTTGTCAGATATTCAAAAATTTCGGGCTGCGGCTTTACAAGCTTTATGGGACCCGAAAAAACAAGACCGTCAAACAGTCCGAAAAGCTCCTTCAGCCACGGCGAATCGGCATAATGCTCCGAAAACTGAACGCTGATGTTCGAGAGAAGATACAGCTTTGCTCCCGCCGCCTTCAAATCTTTAATAAGCACGTCCATTCCGTCAACGACAGGCACTGCCGTTATCCAATTGTCATAAAACTTATCAATGCTGCCGTGCAGTCGAGCGGGGAGCCTGCGATGAAACATTTCTTTAACTTCATCATCGGAAACGACACCCCTGTCAAGCAGATCCCAATGCGAACGATCATAAAAGACCTCTTTCAAAAGACTGACATCTTCCGGATCGCCGGCAAAATGAGCTGCAAGCTTATACTCATCAAACCTGCCTATCACCTGTCCGAAATCAAAAACAAAAGTATTAAAAATCATGCCGTGCCTGCCTCAGATTATTATTTGACTGCAAAAATATTTGCTATCATTGCAAAGAGTCTGTTGAATATTTCCTTGATGTGCGCAAAAAATGTATCATACCACGCCGATGTGTTTGTGTCGCCGTCTATGTCAAATGCTTCAAACTGCTTAAACGTATCCGTCCAGTTAGCGTCACCGATTTCCGCGCCGTTGTCATCGGTCATCGTCTTATAATCCGCCGAAAGAATAAACCTGTCGTTTTTGATGCCGTTTGTGTAGCGGGACGGACGGTTGCAGTTGTATGTCACAAGTACATGTTCGCCGCCAGCCGTTTCATATGCACCCGTAAAAAGAACTGTGTGACCCGGTGTAATAAAAGCCGATCCGGTATAGTAGGTAAACATAACTATATTGCCCGCTTTTACGCTCTCAAACATAGCCTTCATCGAAGACGCATATGCGGAAGAAACCGATTTGGCCGCTTTGTTTTCACACAGCCAGCTTGTGGCGGCATTTGCCTGATAGTAATTTATCACGCTTATAAGCTCTTCATCGTTAAGCATGTCATAAAGAGTCTCCGCATTTTGAAGTCCTTTTATGTCAAGCATACCGTAGTGCTGCATTGCCGTCACGGTTGAAATACCGTAGCACGACCCCTGCCAATTCCACTCGGGATATGTCGCAAGCACAGCGCCGAGTGCTATTCCGGGAACGGGAGTCGGACCGAACGTCTTGAAAATATTCTTTTCGAGCATTGCCATATGTTCAGCGCTCATGCGGTATTTACCCTTTTCTCCGCCTGTAAAATACCGTTTTGAATTATTAAAGAAGAATATCTCGTTATCTTCAAGCTCAACCGGACACCATACAGCATAGAGATCGGTATTTTCGGTCAATTCGACCGTCTCTCCGCCGAAACACACAACCTTTCCGTCGGGTTCACCCGACCACCCCGCAAATGCATATCCGTCGCGCGTCCAACCGTATGCGGAATCGTTGATGTAACACGTTCCGTCGGAATACGCAAACGAAACATATGTATTTTCGTTGTTTTCACCGACGTGATATGTCAGCTTCGGACGAAAGTCAAACGCGCCCGCCGCGGCTGAAAAGCACGAAACAAACAATAAAATACACAGTAAAACGGAAACTGTTTTCTTAAACATTATTTCTTCTCCTCTCAACGGGGAATTCTCTCCCCTGCGAACATATTTTACCACATCCGATTAAAACAATCAACACCGAATTAATTTTATACGTAAAAATTCACGAAAAAATGAAAAAATCGGTGTTGTTATTTGTGTATGCATATGTTAACATAATATGAGCACGGTGCAAAGAATCAGGTGCCGACGCGACGAAAGGATGATTATTTTTTGAAGTACGTCATTAACAAAACATTACATTCGGATTTTTCCGTTTTTGAAAAGAACAAGCTGCCCGCACGCGCATATGCAATTCCTTTTGCCGATGCGAAAAAGCTCAAAGCAACAGCCGCGAAAGACGAAAGATACAGCTCCGACACCGTTAAAGTTCTTTCGGGCGAATGGGATTTTAAATTTTATAAATCGATTTCGCTTCTTCCGGACAAGCTCGACACTGTTCGTGTCAAATTCGGCAAGATTACGGTACCGGGCGACTGGCAGCGCCACGGTTATGAGGAGCCTGTTTACCTCAACTGCCCGTATCAGTTCAAAACAATGGAACCGAACATACCCGAAGACATGCCCGTCGGAGTATACAGAAGATTTTTTGATATTGCCGATAAGTCAAAAACCTACATTCTCTCGTTCCTCGGCGCGGCAAACAATATTTCCGTGTACATAAACGGGCATTTTGCAGGCTACTCGGAGGGTACGCACAACACAGCAGAATTTGACATTTCGTCTTTTGTCACGGAGGGCGCGAATGAGATCGCAGTCGTAACGTTCAAATGGTGCAACGGCTCATTCCTCGAAGCGCAGGACATGTTCAGGGAAAACGGAA
>OMRJ01000284.1 GCA_900313475.1 uncultured Eubacteriales bacterium
CTTTGCGAGCATCTACCAGGCAGCGACGCTTAAAGAACAGGTATATATCGACAGTCGAATGAAGTGTGAGAATGAAAAAATATATTATTTCATTGATACACTCGACCGTGCCATCAAAAATGAGAAAAAAGTTAAAATACAGTATTCACGACGCGCTTTCGGAGATAAATTTGCCGCCGAAAAAACGCAGCGTGAGTTTGTTTTGAGTCCGTATTCAATGATATGGTCAAGTGATCGATACTATCTTGTGGCAAACAACGGTAAGTATGACAATCTAATGAATCTCAGAGTGGACAGAATTACCGAAGTAGAAATCCTGAATGATAAGGCTCGCCCGTTTTCAGAGGTTTGCACATATAAGAACAGATTCGATGCTGCCGATTATGTCAGAAAAACCTTTAATATGTTTACGGGCAGCGAGGAAGTAATTGAATTACAGTGCAATTATTCCGTGCTTGAAGAAATGCTTGACAGATTCGGCGAAAATATCACATTGCGAAAATGCGGTAACAACACATTCTCTCTCCGCACCGAAGCCTTTATAAATGACGGTCTTGTATCGTGGATAATGCAGTTCGGCGACGGAATTAAAGTTATCACACCGCAGGAACTCGGTGATATGGTTTTTGAAAAAGCAAAGAAAATATGTGAGCTTTACGCTCCCGAAAGGTAATATGCAGTATTCTTTTTTTAATATAAACGATTTGTCGGAAGATATGGTAAAAAAGTACTATCCGATGCTCACGGAGCACAAAAAGAACAAGCTTAAAGCAGAATCCGATTCTCATAATCGGGCTGTTGATTTCTGTGCGGAAATGTGTGCACGGCAGTGCCTATCAAGGGAGTTTGGTTCACCGGAATTTTCTTTTTCTCTCTTTATTAACCCAAACTCAGCATGCGCGGTAAGCAATTATAAAGCTTCACTTTGCGTAGTAAATGAAGGAGACTTTATTGCCTGTGTGACAGACAGGGGAATGTGCGGAATAGGAATTTGCAAGGCGGATGAGTTTGAATTTTCAGAAGCGCAGGCAATTTGCACCGACAGAGAACTGCGCGATATTTTTTCATATTCCGTTTATTCGTTTGCAGAGCTTATAAACAGAAAAACATGCTCTGAAACAGCCGTAACGGAGCGTTTTGCTCTTTATAAGTCTCTCAAGGATGCATATTTCAGGGCAAGCGGGCGTGCCGTGCGAAACAATTTCAGAAATGCCGAGTTTGTAACGGGCGAGGACAACATAATATGCTCCGACAGGCTTTTCAGTGTATCGGTGCATGAATATCACAAAAAAAGCGGATACGTTCTGTGCGTATTAACAGGGAGGACAAAATGAACAAAGTAATAATTCAAGGCAATGAGTTTTACTCCGACGGCAAGCCGATAAGGATCGCAGCCGGCGCGATGCATTATTTCAGGGTGCCGCGTGAATATTGGCGTGACAGACTTCTCAAGCTTAAGGCATGCGGTTTTAACGCGATTGAAACTTATGTTGCGTGGAATCTGCATGAAATAAATGAAGGAGTTTTTGATTTTTCGGGACAGCTTGATCTCGGTGCATATCTCGATCTCATTAACGAACTTAACATGTACGCGATAGTACGTCCGGGACCGTATATCTGCTCTGAGTGGGAGTTCGGCGGTTTTCCGTGGTGGCTTTTGAAATATGACGGAATGATATTGCGTTCAATGGACAGGCTCTATCTCGAAAAAGTTGATCGGTTTTTTGATGCCCTTGTTCCGATAATTTCAGTGCGTCAGACCGAGTGCGGCGGAAATGTTATCATGGTTCAGGTTGAAAACGAATACGGAAGTTACGGAAACGACAGTGTATACATACGTTATCTTGCCGACGGGTTGAGAAACAGAGGAATAACCGCAATTTTGTTTACTTCGGACGGAGACTGTGATTTTATGCTTTCCGGAGGAACGGTTCCCGAAATACATAAAACCTGCAATTTCGGTTCAAACCCTTCGGGCGCATTTAAAAATCTGCGTAAGTTTCAAAAAACAGGTCCGCTGATGTGCGCGGAATATTGGAACGGATGGTTTGACCATTGGACAGAAAAACATCATTCGCGTAATCCAGATGATGCAGCCGATTGTCTGGGCGCAATCTTAAAATGCGGTGCGTCTGTTTCCGTTTACATGGCACACGGCGGAACAACCTTCGGTTTTATGAACGGCGCCAATTGCACAGACAACGAATATCAGCCTATTGTAAACAGCTACGATGACGATGCACCGCTTAACGAATACGGCGCTATGACAGAAAAATATTTTAAAATGCGCGATGTTTTGGCTTCCTACGGTTTTGTAAATGACGGAATAGCAGTTTCACAGCCTGAAACGGCAGCCTATCCCGACGTCGAGCTGAATGAATGTGCCGACCTTTTAGATAATCTCGAACAGATTTCTTCTCCTGTTGACAGCGTTTCACCGATACAAATGGAAAAACTCGGTCAGGGATACGGTTACGTTGTGTATAAAACATTTATAAAGGGTCCGAAAGAAAAAGCGGCGCTGAATATGACCGTCCATGACCGTGCTTATGTGTTTCTTGACGGTGAATTTGAGGGAATCGTATACCGTAACGATAAAAAGCCGAAGATATCGTTCTCTGTTCCTGCCGACGGAGTTGAGCTTACGATTATTACAGAAAATATGGGGCGCGCCAATTACGGTCCTTATCTTTGGGATTGCAAAGGAATTATCGGCGGTGTACGCCACGGGCAGCAATTTATTTATCATTGGAAGAACTATTCTTTACCGCTTAACGATTTGTCTGCACTTGTTTTTGATTCACCTAAGAAAGTTAAATTTGAAAAACGACCTGTTTTCCTCCGCGGCAGTTTTACCGTTGACGGAGAGCCTAAGGATACATTCGTTCGGCTGCATAATTTTAAGAAAGGTGTTATTTGGGTAAACGGCATTTGTCTCTCCCGTTATTGGCATGTCGGTCCTCAAAAGACGGCGTATCTTCCCGCTCCTTTTTTGAAAAAGGGAACAAATGAAATAACGGTTCTTGAGACAGAGGGATTTAAGAATAATATCGCAGAGCTTACCGATAAATGCGATATAGGTTAACGAACCTTCATATGAAAAAGAACGGCTTGCGCCATCCGTTTCGGAAAGTGCAAGCCGTTTTCGATTTATATTCTGTAATTTACTGCATTCATGCCTGAGATGCATAGCGCGTCACATAATTGTTGTTTACGAATTTGAGTGCGTTTTTAGCCGCAAACGAAGTAAAAGATGTTGTTTTTGCAAAATCTTTTGTCTGTTCTTTTACGGTTTCTGCTTCCGCAGTCATTTTTTCGCTGACGATGGAATTTCTGATTGTTTCAATCCATTCGGCTTCATCATGTTTGTCTACGAAATACATTATGTGCCAGCCGTACGTTGTTTCGACAAGACCGACATCACCCGGTTTTCTTGTTTCATCATAAACCCAATTTTCAAACGGGGCGACCATCTTTCCAAGCTCTATGTCTTCATACAGACCGCCGTTGTCATCTTTTGTTGAGGAAGTGTCGGCACTGTTCTTGTTTGCAAGCTCTGCGAATGCCTCCTCTGTCTGATCTCCGGACTTATATTGGTCGAGAAGAGACTTGGCCTGTTCGTAAGCCTTGAGAACCACTGCGGTCGAATACTTCGTTTCGTTATTGATAACCGTTCCGTCGGAAGCGGTTGCGCTTGTTTCGGTGGATTCTGTGGTTTCGCCGGCGCTCTCCATGCTCTTTTGAACATTTTCAAAGGAAATGAGAATGTGTCTCGCCGATGCGAGCGGTGTTTCAACCCTGTATACGGGTTTTGTTACATAGATAACATATACATATTTGTCGGTTGTGCATGTGGTTTTGTCACCGGCAGCACGGGCGGTGTCAAACAGCCAGTCAGCAAGTTTGCTGTCAATATTGGATGAAACTGTCGATTTTGTTACGCCCTTCAGTATGGTCGCTGTGTCATCGTCAAATGTTTCCTTGTCTTTTTCGGAGGCGTATTCCTTTGCAAGCTTTGAAAACGATGCCTCGTCCGTGATTTTTGCAAGCATTTCCTGCGCAAGCTTTTCCTGCTCGGAAGGCTCTGTGTTTTCTTTTTCGGATGCCGTTGTGCTCTCGTCACCAACATTTGATGCTGTTTCTTCTGCCGCTGTTGTTGCTTCGGATTCCGCTGTTGTGTCGTCGGCTTTTGTGGAATCGGCACTTGTGGATGCTTCCGTTTCGCTGCTTGAAGCGGGGATTTCAAAACCGAAAAGTCTTAAGTCGACTTTCTGATAGTCGGAAGGATTCTCATTGTATTTTGCTTCAATATCATCCATTGAAACACCTTCGGAAAGTTTGTTTTCCTCATCAGTGCGATACTGTGACACAAGATACTGTTCTTCAAGCAGACTGCGGAGAATCTTTTCGTTAAGACCTTTGCCGTAGAGAAGGCTTATGTATCTGTCTGCCGAATAACCGGAATCCTTACATGCATCCTTGATTTCGGTTACGGTATGCTCGATGGACTCTTTGTTCTCATCGGAAAGCGTCATATTTGCTTTGCTCGCGAGATCAAGATAATAACTGTTTGATTCAAGAGTTTCTTCGACATAGTTACGGAAGAACTCGTCGTAGGTGATCTCTTTGTCATTCTGTTTTGTTGTCTGTGCTGCCGGGTCAACAGCGGGATCGAAGCCAAGGCTGAAGCCGTATTGCTGTTTATAATTTTGTGCCTGATATGCGTATGTCTGATAGACGGACGCATAATAGTAATTGTATTCCGCAACGGAGTAGGATCTGTCGCCGACCTTGAGAGCTGTGATATATCTCTGCGGCACGCCGTAAGCGTAAAGACCTCCGCAGACTGATGCAAGAACTGCAATGACAAGAACGGCGATAAGGACACCTCTTACCACTGCAACGGAATCATGAGTTTTTGCGGATTTCTTTGCAGCCTTTGCTATCCTTTCTTTTCGTTCGGAACGATAATCGTCTTTTTTGTTTTCATTCAGAGCCATGATATAGCACCTTTCATATTTTTTTGGCGTGAGACACACTCAACAATAGCCTATTATATAATATTCTTTCAAAAAGTACAAGACATTTTTGCTAATTCTCTGAAAATATCCTTCGCTTATTGACATCTCGGTAAAAAAAAGTATAATCTTAAATTGAGGTGATACCCATGCTTTTGACAATAGACGTCGGAAATACCAATACTGCAATAGGGTTTTACGACGGGGATAAGCTTGTCTTTACCGCACGTCTTTCCACCGATACCAAGAGAACAGCCGATCAGTATGCCGCTGAGCTTTGTTCCGTTGCGGCTCTCGGCAAAGTTTCGATGAACGGTGTAAGCGGTGCGATAATCAGTTCGGTCGTTCCCGAACTGACGGCAACACTTAAAAAAGCTGTAGGTATTACATGCGGTGTTTCCGCCCGTGTTCTCGGCCCCGGATTAAGAAACGGCTTGAACATCCGCATTGACAATCCTGCGCAGCTCGGTGCCGATCTTGTTGCCGGGGCGGTTGCTGCGATTGCATCATACAAGCTCCCTTGCCTTGTTATGGATCTGGGCACTGCCACAAAAATAAGTGTTATCGATGCCGACGGAGTATACAGAGGCTGTACGATCTCCGCAGGGGTGGCAATTTCACTTGCGGCTCTTGCCGATTCCGCGGCGCAGCTTCCGACGGTGGATCTTGATATAAACGTTTGCCCTGCATACGGCACGAACACCGTCTCCAGCATGCAGGCGGGAATTATTCTGGGCACGGCATCAATGCTTGACGGGCTTTGCGACCGTATTGAGGAGAGTCTCGGACAGTCCATAGAAACAGTGGTTTCGACCGGTGGACTTGCACGCGATATCACAAAACATTGCCGTCGCAAAAATGTATATGATCCCGACCTCATACTAAGAGGATTGCGTATTATTTACGAAAAGAACGCATAAATATATTTGTTATTTCGCCGCATCACTTTCGGAGTGAGCGACAGAAAAGGAAGGTATATATATGAACAACACATCAACAAAAAGACGGACGCCCGACAGACTGGCGTTTGTTCAGTTTTCCGTTTTGCTTGCAATTGAGATTATCTTTTGCTTTACGCCGCTCGGAACACTGCCGGCGTTAGGACCCTTGAGCGCCACGCTCTCACATGTTCCCGTAATTGTTACGGCAATAGTTATGGGACCTTGGTGGGGAAGTGCCATGGGGTTTGCTTTCGGAGCTTGCAGTTTTATTTACTGGACCTTTGTTGCTCCCGGTGCACTTTCTTTCATATACACACCGTTTGTTTCGGTGGACGGAGGCAAAGGCAATCCGGCAAGCTTGCTTATTTGTTTTGTTCCGCGAATCCTTATCGGTCTTGTTGCGGGATTGCTTTTTTCAAGGCTTCGCAAAACTAAACTTTCGGATCACGGCAGTGCCGTGATAGCCGGACTGTTGGGCACTTTGACAAACACATTTTTAGTTCTCGGCGGAATATGGATATTTTTTGCATCGGAGTATATGGCGCTTGTCGGCACAGGCAAGGCAATATATTCAATTCTCGGACTTACCGTACTGACCAACGGATTGCCCGAAGCCGTAATTGGCGCGGGTGTTGCTTCTCTTGTTGCGGTTCCCGTTCTTAAAGCTGTAAATAAACATTACCGTTAAAAACTTATATAAACCTAAAAGGAGTTTTCTCCCTTTTTGCTTTGTTTTGCTTTTTTTTGTTGCGAAAGAAAGAGCAAAAAACCACATTTTGGTGAGTTGTATAGGTAGCAGTATGAAAAAAATCGGAAGAATAAGAACAAAATCGTCTATTATTCCAAAAGTGTACGATGTTATTGAGGTTGACGGCAAAATGTATGCCGGCAAAGACGCGTTTCTTTACCCGCAAAATAATTATGACCTGCGTGACATTGCCTGTTTATCTTTTCCGGACGAATGGGAGTGGACTGAAAAATACACAGAGGTCGAGGTTGAATCTCCGTTTGAAAAAGACTATAAAGGCAAATATTTTGTCATTCGCGGACAGGAAGCAAAAGAAAAGATTGAGGACATCTTAAAAAGGCACGAAACCGGCGTTTTGAGCCTATTTGATGAACAATACCCATACGCAATCCCGTTGAATCACGTCTATGAAAACGGCAGACTTTATATGCACAGCGGCAAAGCAGGAAAAAAGCTTGGAGTGTTGCGGAAAAATCCAAATGCCTGCTATTGTCTTTATGGCAACGCAGCGGATAATGTTCCGAAGAATGTGCGCAGCTGTCACCTTGAATACGAAAGCATTTTGTTTTTCGGAAAGATTCGTATTTGCACCGATGCAAAAGAAAAGGAAAATGCTGTTTTGGCGTTGACCAACCACTACGGCACACCATACAGTCACGGATTTGCCGACATGATAGATATTCTGGTTTTTGAGATTGATCGCGCCACAGCAAGAACCGGCCGTTTTAAACCGGGACAAAAACGCGAATTGTTTTTCTGTGATTTTACCGTGCAATAAAATGGATTGTTGCAGACAGAAGTAATTTGCTTTTGTTCACACACCGGTGCTGTGAGCAGACAGGATTTTTATTTAAAACAAGATAGACTATAGTTCACCGAGCATTTAGTATTAATGCTGTATGTGAAATATAGTCTTTTGTTTTCTTTCTTAATTATTTTCGGCGCTGACTGCTGTAGGTTTTTTCAATAAATGTTTTTTTATTCTTTACCGTTTGATGATATAAGATTGTTGAGTTCCTCGAGAAAGGAACCGATATCTTTAAAGTCACGATATACGGATGCAAATCGAACATAGGCAATCTCGTCTATCTGACGCAGCTTTTCGAGAGCCATTTCGCCTACCGTTACGGATGTTACCTCGCGTTCAAGCGAATTTTGGAGTTGACTTTCGATTTCGTCAATTGCTTTTTCGAGTGTTTCAAGCGATACAGGGCGCTTCTCGCATGCCCGCAGCATTCCGCTTAACAGTTTGTTTCTGTCAAAAACCTGACGCGATTTGTCCCTTTTTATGATGATGACAGGCTGACTTTCGATTGCTTCATACGTTGTAAATCTCTTTTTGCAGCATAAACACTCGCGGCGTCTTCTGATTCGCTGACCGTCGTCTGCAGGGCGCGAATCAATAACCTTGCTTTCGGGGTAAAGACAATACGGACATTTCATATACATACCTGCCTGTTATTATTTTTTACAGTATATCATATCAAAAAAGTGATTTCAACAGTGAATTAAGTGTGTTGTAAGATCTGCCGACCTCGGATTCATCGGAATATGAGCTTCGGTACAATTCAATAATTGCTCCGTCCGAATAGCCTATATCGAGAAGAGTCCGAAAAAGCTTTTCAAAATCGTATGTTCCGCTTCCCGGAGGTAAGCAATCTCTTTGTGAGCTGCAATCGCTCACGTGAATATGCTTAATAAACGGCGCCAGTTCATTTATAAGCTCGAATTCATCTGTTCCTGCCCGTCGTGCCTGCTTTATATCGAGTGTGATTCCAAATCCTTTTCCGATTGAATGTGCCATTTTCTTAAGATAATCGGTTGATTCCGCTCTGTAATGCACAACATTTTCCTGACAGAGGCAAACACCGTAATCTCTGCCTATTTCCGAAAGCGCGGAAAAGCGTTCGAAATATTCTTTATCGGAAATTGCACACACATCTTTTGCTCCGTGCAATACAAGAATTTTCGAGCCGAAATAAGCACATATCTCAAAATATCGCCTGTAAAGTGTGAGGCTGTCAGTGTAACGGCGGTAATAAGGACTGAATAAAAAGGTGTTTTCCATAAAGCTTGAGAAAGGGTGTACGGACAAAATTTCGATACCCGCAGCATCCGCTTGTTCCTTGATCTGTCTGATGAAAAAATCGTCAAGTTCCGACGGCGCACAGAGAAAAACTTCCGCAAAGCCGCATCCGATTCTGCAAACTCTGTCAAATGCCTTTTCGGTTTCAAGAGGATAAAAACAAGCAGAGGAAACACCCAATTTAAACACATAACCACTTCACTTCAGTGTAAAATTAAACAAAAAATCTATCAAAAAAAGAATAGAAAAAAATCTAAAAAAGAAAAAGCCGCACTCAGTGCAGCTTTTTCTTTGGTGATCCAGCGGAGATTCGAACTCCGGACACCCTGCTTAAAAGGCAGGTGCTCTGCCGACTGAGCTACTGGATCAGTTCTTTTCCACCATAAAAGCAATAAAGAAAGTAGCCAAAATGGAAAAAATAAAGAAAAAAACAGAAAGAATCTTCGTTATCTTTGCAAGTTTGGCATCAACCGTTCTGCCTTTATTTTTGCCGAAAAATGATTCGGAGCCGCCGGCTATGGCACCGGAAAGACCGGCTTGTCTGCTCTGCTGCATGAGAACTATTATAACCAAAAGAACTGACGCAATCACAAGTATCACACCGATAAGAATTTCATACCATGCCATAATTCTCGACCTCTCATTCATTGTTATCGCCAACTGCCCGATAATCTTATCACAACCTAAACGGAAAATCAAGCCTTTTTTTAAATTTTTTCAAAAATATTTTTGATGAATAGCACACAAACACCGAATAGCATGCAAACAGAAAGATTATAATGTAAAAAATATGCTTGAAAAAAAAGTAAATACATTGTATGATATTACAGAATAAATGTTCGGAGGAAAATATGTCTAAAAAGGCTCACTACGGTAACGACAGTATTAAATCGTTAAAAGGTGCCGACCGTGTCCGTCAAAAACCGGCAGTCATATTCGGCGACGACGGACTGGAAGGCTGTC
>OMRJ01000282.1 GCA_900313475.1 uncultured Eubacteriales bacterium
GCAGATGTCCGATAATATTCTCCGTGTCGAAAATGTCACGATGCAGTTCGGCGGCGTGGTGGCGGTGCACAACCTCTCGTTTGAAGTGAACGAGGGTGAAATAGTCTCGATAATCGGTCCCAACGGCGCGGGTAAAACCACCGTTTTCAACGCAATAACGGGTGTATACGAGCCGACTAACGGCAAAATCGACTACTGCGGCGAGACAATGCTCGAAAACTTCCCCAAAGGAAAGATGAAAAAGCTCTACAAGAGCGACAATCAGGGAATGTATACGAAAACAATCGAAAAAACTCCTGATGAAATAACAAAGCTCGGCATTGCGCGCACATTCCAGAATATCCGGTTGTTTAAGTCGATGACGGTGTTTGAGAATGTTCTTGTTGCAAAGCATCTGCGGCGCAAATCGAACATTTTCACCGCAACCTTCATGCTCAACGCAAAAGAAGAAAAAAAGATGCGCAAGGAGAGCATGGAGCTTTTGAAGCTTGTCGGTCTTGAAGACGTTAAGGACGAAAAAGCCACTTCCCTGCCATACGGCAAACAGCGCAAGCTTGAAATTGCGCGTGCTCTTGCAACCGATCCCCGTCTGCTGCTTCTCGACGAGCCTGCCGCGGGTATGAACCCGCAGGAGACGGATGAGCTTACGGATTTCATAAAGTTTGTCCGTGACACATTTAATGTCACAATTCTTATGATAGAACACCACATGAACCTTGTTATGAATATCTCCGACAGGGTATATGTTATAAACTTCGGCAAATTGATAGCACACGGCACTCCTGCCGAGGTTCAGGCAAACCCCGAAGTTATTGAAGCCTATCTCGGAGGAGGAGACGAAGATGAGTAATATTCTTGAAATAAAAGATCTCCACGTTTCCTACGGCGGTATCAATGCCGTAAAAGGCGTGTCGTTCAGTGTCCCGGAGGGCAAAATAGTAACGCTCGTCGGGTCAAACGGGGCGGGAAAGTCAACCGTTCTCCGCTCCGTCGCGGGCATCGTCAAGCCTCAGTCCGGCAGCATCGTGTTTGACGGCACGGAGCTTATCGGGCTTTCGGCGGACAAAATAGTGGCAAAGGGCGTTACTCTTGTTCCGGAGGGCAGACGTGTTTTTGCGAATCTTACCGTGCTCGAAAACCTTAAAATAGGCGCTTATCTCCGCAAAGATAAGCTTGACGACAGCATTGCATATGTCTACAGGCTTTTCCCCCGTCTTGAAGAACGCTCATGGCAGCTTGCCGGTACGCTTTCGGGCGGAGAACAGCAGATGCTTGCGGTCGGACGCGCACTTATGAGCAAGCCGCGGCTTATTATGATGGATGAGCCGTCGCTCGGTCTTGCTCCGCTCGTCGTGCGCGATATATTCTCTATTATCGAAACGATAAATAAAGCGGGAATTACCGTACTCCTGAACGAGCAGAACGCAAATATGGCGCTCAAGGCTTGCGACCGCGGTTACGTTATGGAAACAGGCTCCATAATCATGGAGGGCGACGGAGAAACGCTGCTCGCAAACGAACAGGTCAAAGAGGCATACCTGGGAAAAACAAAATAACGGAAGATATAACGGCAGCAGCCGCATTCGGGACAAAGGACACCGAATGCGGCTGTTTTTGCGTTATTTTGTTCAAATAGTCCGCGGTGCGGAACAGAGCGCGATACAATGGTTTCCGAACTGCGTCCGGGGAAGGCATCGAGGCGGTGCGGGGATATCCGAATTGCGTCAGGGTAAAATCCCCGCAGGCGTAATGAAATCGCGCGCGATGAAATCCGTCAAACTCCGTTTCACGGAAATCGGAACTCCTGCAAAGACGGTATTATAATTTCAATACCGTTATGTTTATCGGTCGACCGACCGCACGGCACATGCGCACGTTTTCCACCTACAAGAGAAAAGGCACAACACCTAACCTCTTAATACCGAAAAAAGTTGGTAGCAAGTCGGCGCGTTGCGAGCGCGTTTACAAGCGAGCAGCAGAGACGCGGCGTGACTTTTTTCGGAGA
>OMRJ01000281.1 GCA_900313475.1 uncultured Eubacteriales bacterium
CAATTCTTTTGGCTTTGCTGATGCTAACGTCGGTTTTGCCGCTCAACGGCATTGAACTACCCGATTTCGGCATAAAAGTGCGTGCCGCCGAAAACGGCGGTGAAAGAACGGCGGAAGACTCCGTAGTTGACAGCGGAAGCTGCGGTGCGGACGGCAGCGATGTACACTGGACGTTTTATGAAAGCGGAAAGCTTGTCATAAGCGGCACGGGCGCAATGGAGGATTATGATTTTGATGAACCTCCCGTGCGCGATACCGACAACCCGCCGGAGGAGCCTTTGACGGAGGAGCCTGCTACGGAGGAACCGTCGACCGACGGTGCCGTTCCGTCCCCCGTTTCGGCTGTTGAATCTGCGGCGGTCGCAGAAGATAGTGAGCACGGCGAAAAATCGGTAAAGCTGTCAATCGGTTCAATTGCCGCCGCTTTTGCGCAAAAATCTCCGCTTGCGGTTTTAAATGCCGGTAAAGCAAGCGGTGACGCGGAGGTTGAGCCTTATTCGGAGGACGGCAGTGATTCGGCTGTACCCGACCCCGAACAGCCTACCGAACCGACCGAGGAGGCCAAGAAAAAAACACCTTGGTTTGACTACACATATCGGGTGAAAGAGGTTGTTGTCGAGGAGGGCATAACCCATATCGGCGACCTTGCATTTGCAGGCTTTGTCGAATTGACAAAAATCAGCCTGCCGCAGAGCCTTATCGGCATCGGAATCGGTTCGTTTGCATATTGCTTTAAATTGGAGAGTATTCCGCTGCCCGAAAATCTTGAGGAAATCGGAAATACGGCATTCTTTTCGGCTTTATCGGTGAAGGTTCTTGATTTGCCGCAGAGCTTAAAGAAACTCGGCGGCGCTGCATTCGGATATTTGATGAGTGTTGAAAAACTGAAATATCCCGGCGGCTCGGTTGAAACCGATGAAGCGGAACCTCCGTTTTACTGCATGACCGGACTTAAGGAATTGGTGATTCCCGAGGACGCCGTTTTGACAGATGATGTTCTCGGAGATGTTCTGGGTTTTTCATATTCGCTTAAAAACGTAAAAAATTATTCGGACACAATTGCTTTATCCGAAAAAATGACGATGTTTCAAGATTATGAAGCGGCACAAAAATATTCTGTTTTTGTTAAAGCACAATATTCATATGCGATTCAGTTTGAAGCAGGCGTCGACAACGGCATATCTTCCGAAAAACATTTTTATGAGTATTTTATCGACGCAGTCAATGAAAAGTTCGGCACGGCATACACAACGGCTGATACGAATATGCTGTCGGAAGAAATCGAGCCTGTAGGTGCGGGTGTGGCTCCGTATGTCGCTCTTTACTGCAAAGAGACTTCGGCGGAGCATGAAGCATGCAGAACAAACGGCTATATGCACTATCTTGTCGAAACCGACGTACCTTGCAGCTGCAACATGAGCGGCACGCTTGATTCCGGCTTGGAGTGGGCGGTAAATGCCGAAACAAAAACACTTACATTCAGCGGCAGCGGCGATATTGCCGATTACGATCTCACACAGGGCAATATCCCGCCGTACAGCAGATTTGCGGCTGTTATCGAAAATGTTGAATTTGCGGACGGAGTCAATATATCACGGGCAGGAGATTTTGCGTTTTCCTGCCTGGAGAATGTTAAAACTCTTTCGCTGCCGGAAGGCATTACCGTGTTCGGAGAATGCACTTTTTATAAATCGGGTTATGAAGTATTAAATTTACCTGCTTCGTTTCAATATCTCAATTCGTTTATAATGGGAAACAATAAGCTGCGCACAGTTAATGTTGCAGACGGAAACGAGTTGTATGAATCCGTAAACGGTGCGCTTTATATGCGCGCGACCGGAGAAGACGGAACGGTTTACAGATATTTGATAAAAATGCCCGAAACTTCATATGCGGGCGGCTTTGCGGAAAACGTCGCTTCTGTGTTTTTCGGAGCAATGGAAAGGTATTCTCAAACGCCTGAAATCAGATTTCCCGATACAGTCGGCGGTATTTTTGACGGCGCAATATTTAATTCAAATGTTACATCCGTTTATATAGGCGCAGGACAGATTCAGGTCGGAGATACCGTCAAACAAATGAGTGATGATTCAATTGATGAAGACTTTGCCTACAATTGTAATCATTTGGAAGAAATTTCCGTGAATCCCGAAAATCCCGCGTTTACCTCGGTTGACGGCGTTTTGTGCAACAAGGCCGTAACAAAGATAGTCCGTTGTCCTGTCGCAAAAACGGGATTCGTTATACCTCAAACGGTGACCGAAATCGGATACGATGCTTTCGACAATTGCGTAATGCCTCAAATCGATCTGCCCGAAAACGTTGCGGTTGTCGGCAATTGCGCTTTTGATTCCGATTGGCTTGAGAAAATAGCGGTAAGAAACGCAAGCTGCGATATATCCGACAGCTGTACTCTCGGCAATACGGAAACCGTGGTCTACGGTCACCTCGGTTCAACGGCGGAGGTCAGTGCCGACAAGCACAGACAGCGATTTGTTTCGTTTGACGACGTGGAGATTGTCGGAATCACGCTCGACACATCAAAAGTAAAAACCCGTTACACGGTAGGTGAAAAGCTTGACACGACCGGTCTTGTCGTGTACGGCGACTATTCCGACGGCACGCGCGCGGATAAGACGGCGTATGTCTCGTTCGGCTGGTTTAATAGCAGCGCGCCCGGTACATACACCGTTGAGGTGCGATATAAAGATTTTACCGCGTCATACGATGTTACGGTTGAAGCGGCGCTTGATTATAAAACCGGGGATATTATCGAGTTCGGCTCATATCCGCAGAGCGAGGTCACGGACACCGCGCTCAAATCGGCTCTCACATCAAAGGCGGGTTCGACCGACGGATGGACAAGCTATGATTATTACATAAGCGGCGAACAGAGCGACTTCATGAAATATGCCGACGTCGAATACGGCGGTGAAAAGTACCGCGGAGTGTATTTCACGCAGTACCGCCCGTATCATACAGACAATTCAAGCTCAACCGACAATTCTGAACAGGACGATAACGGCTACAACACCTCTACCGTATACTGGTTCAAATATGAGCCTATGAAGTGGCAGGTGCTCTCGTTTGATAAGACAACGGGCAACGCCATGGTGTTGAGTAAGGATATAATCGACTCGCAGCAGTATTATAACAATAGGAACAACCGCACAATCGGCGGTAAGACGGTTTATTCGAACAACTACGAGCACAGCGATATCCGAGCATGGCTCAACGGCGCGTTCTACGACGGCGCTTTTTCCGCTTCGGAAAAGAACGCGATAATCGCGACAACGCTTGACAACAGCGCATACAGCGAGGAATATTCGCAGTATGACAGCAATTCCACCACCGACAAGGTGTGGCTTTTAAGCTATGATGAAGTGCGGAATACCGCCTACGGATTTATATCAATCAAAACCAGACAGGCGAAAGGTTCCGCGTATGCACTTTGTCAAGGATTAGCTGCAAATTACTCGAGTGGATGTTCATATTGGCGGCTTCGAACCGCCGGTATCCGCAGCGGTTCGTACAATGTCGACTACGATGGCTGCTTCGGTAGCAGCACCGACATCAACTACTCAAGCTACGGCGTTCGCCCTGCTTTAAAAATCAATCTGACATCCTGCGACCACGTTTGGCAGGAAGAGGTAATCCCACCTACGTGCACGGAGCGCGGCTACACTCTCCACACCTGCACAAAATGCGGCGCTGGGTACAGAAACAATTATACGGCGCCGCTCGGTCACGATTGGGACGAGGGCACGGTAACTCTCCCGACATGCACGGAACAGGGGTATACAAAGCACAGTTGCACGCGCTGCAGTGAAACGATGTGCGATACCTACGTCGCACCGCTCGGTCATACGCCCGACGGCGGAGAGACGACGGTTGTCGCGCCCGCCTGCACGGAGAAAGGCTACACCGTGTACACCTGCTCCGTATGCGGCGAAAAATATAACGACACCTACACAGATGCGCTCGGACACGATTGGGACGAGGGAACGGTTACCGACCCGACATGTACATCACAGGGCTACACTGCCCATAACTGCACGCGCTGCGGCAGCACGACGCGCGACACCTACACAGACGCGCTCGGTCACGACTGGGCGGCGGAGTCTGTCAGGGTCGAGCCGACCTGCACTGAAGCCGGTTACACGCGTAGGGAGTGCACGCGCTGCGATGTTCTCAAAAACATCAAATGGGATGCAAAATACGCTTCGTCACATCCCTATTCAGATAATGCGGAAGACGAATATACGTTCAGCTATCCCGGCGCGGAGAGCATTGAGCTTGTTTTCAATGCCGACACGCAGTTTGAGCGTTACTACGATTCCCTTTACATCTACGACGGCAGCGGTAATCTTGTCGGCAAATATTCCGACAACGAGCTGTCCTCGCGCAAGGTTGTTATCAATGGCGACGCTTTCAAACTGAAGCTTACAAGCGACGGCTCGGTGACGAGATACGGTTTTGAAATCGAGAGTATAACGGTCAATGTTCCCGCTTCCATGGATGCGGAGTACACGATTCTACCTGCGCTCGGACACGATTGGGACGAGGGTATAATAACTCCCCCGACATGCACGGAGCAGGGGTATACAAAGCACAATTGCACACGCTGCAGTGAAACGATGTGCGATACCTACGTCGACCCGTTCGGTCACGATTGGGACGAAGGCACGGTTACCGACCCGACATGCACGTCACAGGGTTACACGAAACACCGCTGCACCCGCTGCGACAGTATAACGTACGACACCTATACGGACGCGCTCGGTCATGATTGGTCGACGGAATGGACGGTTGATGAGCCTGTTACATGCACGAAGAACGGCTCAAAATCTCACCATTGTACGCGCTGTGATGCGAAAAATGACGTGACGGTGATTTCCTGCCCCGGTCACAATTACGGCGAGTTCGAGACGGTCAAGGAGCCGACATGCACGAACAAAGGCTCCAAGAAAAAGGTCTGCGCAAACTGCAATGACACGGTTTATGAGGACATTCCCGCGCTCGGACACAATTGGGCGACCGAATGGACGGTCGATGTCCCTCCAACCTGCACGGTCGACGGCTCGAAGTCGCACCACTGCTTACGCTGCGGCGGCAAGTCGGACGTTACGGTGATTTCCGCAACGGGTCATGCTTACGGCGAGTTCGAGACGG
>OMRJ01000280.1 GCA_900313475.1 uncultured Eubacteriales bacterium
AGAGAACCATCGAAGTCGCCGATGACGCGTTCAAAGCCATCAGACCGAAATATTAAATTCATTGCCGGGGCTGCCGCATGTTTTTTTACGGCAGCCGCGGCTGAATATATCATTTTCCCTAAAATTTTTAGGAGGAGGAAAAATTATGCCTTTAACAAAAAAAGAGTGGCTTGCCCTTGAAAAAAAGGCCGATGAACTTCGTAATCTTACCCTTGACACAACGTTTTGGGCGGGAAGCGGACATATAGGCGGCGGTTTGAGCGTACTCGACATTCTGACGGTGCTTTACCACAAGTATATGCACATTAAAGTAGATGAGCCCAAGTGGGAAGACCGCGACCGTTTTATCCTTTCAAAGGGCCACGCAGGCATTGCTTATGCTCCCGTTTTGTGCGATCTGGGCTTTAATGATAAAGAGCAGCTCAAAACATTTAACCTTTCCGGTTCGAAAATGGGCATGCATCTTGACTCAAATAAGGTTGTCGGCGTTGACGCATCCACCGGTTCTCTCGGTCACGGTATGTCGATAGCCGTCGGCACGGCTCTCGCGGCGCGTGTTCTCGGCAAAGATTATATCACATACGTAGTTCTCGGCGACGGCGAATGCGACGAAGGCTCCAACTGGGAAGCCGCAATGAGTGCGTCTCACTATAAGCTTAAAAATATGATAAGCTTTGTTGACCGCAACAAGTGCATGATCGACGGCAGAACCGAAGATGTTATGAAGCTTGAGCCTTTCGCGGACAAGTGGAGAGCATTCGGCTTTATCGTTAAAGAGATTGACGGCAATAATATTGCCGAGCTGTGTGACGCGATCGACTTTGCACTTGCAAATGTAAACGATCCCGAAAGTGATAAACCCGTTATGATCATCTGCGACACGCTTAAGGGCTGCGGAATCGATTTCATCGAGGACAACTACCTTTGGCACTACGGCGCATTTGACGATGAAAAATATGCAAAGGCAAAAGAAGCTCTTAAAAATTCCTACGCAAAGCGTGTGGCAAGAGCGGAAAAGGAGGGTAAATAAGTATGGCAGGCGGAATGACATATACTGCAATTGATTCCGAATCACTCCAGACAGCTGAAATTTACGGAAAGGCTCTCGTTGAATTGGGCGAAGCGCATCCCGAAGTTGTCGCACTTACCGCAGACCTCGGAAAATCCACCAAAATAGGTGAGTTCCGGAAGAAGTTCCCCGACCGTTTCTTTAACGTCGGCATCGCTGAGCAGAACATGTTCGGTGTTGCTGCGGGTATGGCAAGAGCCGGACTTGTTCCGTTCCTCTCCACTTTCTCACAGTTTGCTTCTCTGCGTTCCGCGGATCAGCTCTCGACCGACCTTTGCTACCAGAATGTTAATGCAAAAGTTATAGCAACACATTCCGGTACATCCTTCGGTCAGGCAGGTTCAACGCACCACGCTATCTCCGACCTTGCCGTTACACGTTCGTTCCCGAATCTTACGGTTATCTGTCCTGCCGACGGCATTGAAACCTATCATGCCGTTATGGCGGCATACAAGACACCGGGTCCGTTCTATATCAGAATTAACCGCGGTTTTGACTACACTCTTTACGGCAAGGACTGTGATTATTATGATCACGGCGAGTTTGAAATAGGCAAGGCAAATGTTTGTCATGAAGGTACCGATCTTACGATTATTGCCTGCGGTTCATGCGTTTATCAGGCTGTTCAGGCTGCAAAGTTCTTTGAGAATTCCGAAGAAGGCTTTAAGATCCGTGTTCTCGACATGCATACAATTAAGCCTATCGATAAAGAAGCTATCGTAAAGGCTGTTATGGACACCCGCCGTATTATTACCGTTGAAGACCACAATGTCCTCGGCGGTCTCGGCTCGGCTGTTGCCGAAGTCGTTGTCGAATCCGGCAAGGGCTGCGCATTTAAAAAGCTCGGTATTCCCGATCAGTTTGCGCCTATCGGTCTTCACGAAGACATCATGGCATATGAAGGAATCGACACCAACGGTATCATAAATGCCGTTCGTGAGGTCATGAAAGCCGACTTTGAACTCGATGACGACTGGGACGACGAGGTCTGATAACATTTTTACCGAAAGGATTGATAAATTTTGGCATCCGAAGCTATTTATACCAACAAAATTTTCCTTTGCGGTGCATTGCCTCTTTTGAAAACCATCGTTGCCGACATTCCGTCTCTTAAGGAGAAGTTTAAGAATATTCACTGCATTTATCAGGTGAGTTGTCTTGATCCCGATGCTCCGCAGGGCAAGTGGGCTACCCACTTTGTTGTAAACGGCGACGAATGGCTTGTTCATGCCGACAAGGTTGCACACCGTCTCGGAAAGCAGAAATATGTTGAACTGGAATTTAAGAGTGTCGACGCAATGAATGCTTTCTTTAAGGGTAAAATCGCTCCCAACACGCTTCCGAAAATGAAAGGCGTAAATTTTGTTAAAGAATTTGCTGTATTTATGATGGCACTTCTTAAAATGGCATCACTTCTCGGGATGACGTCTATTCCCGAAGACGAAGACACAAAACGCCTTCTCGTTAAGTGCTACTTCTATCTTCTGTCGGTAGGCATCAGCACGCTTAACAAGCAGGGACACAAAGAAATCCATGATTGGTGCCTTAAATCTCCCGACCGTGTTTATGCATGGAGAGTTGACGGTGAGGACTCCGTTTCGGCTTACATCCGCATAAAAGCGGGTAAGTCAAAGGCAGGCAAGGGAATATACAAGAGAGCTATGCCTTTCTTTACAATGAGATTTAATAATCTTGATTCTGCACTCGGAATACTTATGTCCATTGACGATATGCTTGCTTCCGTACGTGAAGGCAAGCTTATAATGGAGGGTGCTCCCGAATTCGGCGCGCAGATCGGTGCATATATGATGCTCGTCGGCGCACTTGCAAAGTAAATTGTATCGCATTTGTTTGATTTGCATAAAAAAATCGAAATGTTTTGTCGATATTGCATGATAACGCTTAAATTTGGGTTTTTTAAAAAAAACTATTGACATTGCCGAAAATGCGAGTATAATTCACAGCATAAGGACAAAGGCGTCCGGAACGGTTTAAACCGTTTCGGCGTCTTTTTCATTTATTTAACAAATTAAAACAAAAAAAACGGAACGAGGCAAAGGCGTCTTGAGTTGTCAAGGTGTCTCTGCCCGTTTTTATTACTAAAAAGGAGGACGTATCACAATGACAGCAAAAACAGTTTCGGATTACTTCGGATGTCTTGTTTTTGACGACAGAGTAATGAAAGCAAAGCTTCCGTCAAAAGTTTATGCTTCGCTGAAAAAAACAATCGACGAGGGTGCAAGTCTTAATAATGAAGTCGCAAATGCCGTTGCGGACGCTATGAAGGATTGGGCGGTTGAGCATGGCGCGACGCACTTCACTCATTGGTTCCAACCCCTCACAGGCATTACGGCAGAAAAACACGACAGCTTTATAACACCGTCACCCGATGGCGGCGTAATAATGGAATTTTCCGGCAAAGAACTGATAAAAGGTGAGCCGGATGCATCCTCTTTTCCGTCGGGCGGACTTCGCGCTACATTTGAAGCAAGAGGATATACCGCATGGGATCCCACCTCGTTCGCTTTTATAAAAGATAAAACTCTCTGCATTCCCACGGCATTCTGCTCATATGCGGGCGATGCGCTCGATCAGAAAACACCGCTGCTCCGTTCGATGCAGGCCCTCAATAAACAGGCACTGCGTATTCTTCGGCTTTTCGGAAATACCGAAGTGAAATGTGTTCGTACCTCCGTCGGTCCCGAACAGGAATATTTTCTTGTAGATAAGGAAATGTTCGAAAAGAGAAAGGATCTTCTTTTCTGCGGCAGAACACTTTTCGGTTCAAAGGCTCCGAAAGGTCAGGAGATGGATGACCACTATTTCGGTGTAATCAAACCGAGAGTTGCAGCATTTATGGCTGACCTTAACGAAGAACTGTGGAAGCTCGGAGTGCTTGCAAAAACCGAGCATAACGAAGTTGCTCCCGCGCAGCATGAGCTTGCTCCTATTTACACAACAACAAATATTGCCACCGACCATAACCAAATAACGATGGAAGTTATGCAGAAAGTTGCATCAAAGCACGGACTTGTATGTCTGTTGCATGAAAAGCCGTTTGACGGAGTAAACGGAAGCGGCAAACACAACAACTGGTCAATGGCTACGGATACGGGGGTAAATCTTCTCACGCCCGGCGACACTCCGTATGAAAATGCACAGTTCCTTCTTTTGCTGTGCGCGGTAATAAAAGCCGTTGACGATTATCAGGATCTTCTTCGTATTTCCGTCGCGACTGCAGGCAACGATCACCGTCTCGGTGCGAACGAAGCTCCGCCGGCAGTTGTTTCCGTTTTCCTCGGTGATGAGCTTACTGCGGTTCTTGACGCTATAGAAAATGACACTCCGTATAACGGGGCCGAGAAGACGGTTATGCGTCTCGGTGTACACACACTACCGAAATTCATCCGGGACACCACCGACAGAAACCGTACATCTCCGTTTGCATTTACAGGCAACAAATTTGAGTTCCGTATGCTCGGCTCGGCAAACAGCATTGCAACGACTAATATTATGCTGAACGGCGCCGTAGCGGAAGCTCTTAAGGTTTATGCGGATCGCCTTGAGGCGGCAGACGATTTTGAAACTGCGCTTCATGACATGATAAAAAAGACAATTAAAGACCATAAACGAATAATTTTCAACGGTAACGGTTATGATGATGCGTGGATAAAGGAAGCAACCGAGGGACGCGGACTTCTCAATCTCCGCACAACGCCGGACGCATATCCCGCACTTCTCGAAAAGAAAAATACCGATATGCTTATTTCGCACAGGATATTCTCGATGGCCGAAATTAAGGCGCGCTACGAAACAGGACTTGAAAACTATGCAAAAACCGTAAACATCGAAGGACTTACTATGGTTGATATGGCGGTGAAAGAAATTATACCGGCGGTCGAAGCATATGTAAAAGACCTTTCCGAAAGTCTTGCGGTTAAGATGGCAGCCGTCCCGACAGCTTCCTGCAAATATGAAACGGGACTTATCGAAAAGCTTTCTTCGCTTGTCGATTCGGCGTCCGATGCGGCGGCAAAATTGACTGAAGCTCTTGAAAAGTATCAGACTATCGGCGATGTCACCGATGCCGCATGCTTTATCAGAGACGATATTCTCGAAAAAATGGCTGAGCTTCGTTCTTACTGTGACAAGGCGGAAACGCTTACGGCAAAGAAATACTGGCCGTTTCCGACATACAGCGACCTTATGTTCGGCGTAAAATAAAAAAATAAAGGCGTTTGAGGCGGGAGAAGTACCGCGGAAAAGTCGGCATCAGCGAGCGGGGGACGGTGAAAGCCCCGTGCAGTGACACCGCGCGAATAACACTCGCCGAGCCTCAATCGGAAAACGGATGAAATTCCGTTAGTATGTGAGACGGTGTTGTTTACCGTTAAAAAAACAAAGCTTTATGAGAAGCGAAAGAGAAAAAAGATAGGTGGCACCGCGAGTTACGGCACTTGCCCTATTGAATGCTGAATAATATTTCGGAGGAAATAACAATGTGTTCAATTATGGGTTACTGTGACTGCTGTGACACCTATTATGATTTTAAAAAAGGCTTTGACAAAACGATATCAAGGGGACCCGATGACAGCAGAATAATCGATACAGGCAAGGGGCTTCTCGGTTTTCACCGTCTTTCGATCATGGGTTTGACCCCCGACGGGATGCAGCCGTTTGAGCTTGACGGCAGCTATGTCGTGTGCAACGGCGAAATATACGGATATGAAAAGATAAAAGAAGAACTGTCAAAAAAATACAAATTTAAGAGCGGCTCCGACTGTGAGATTCTTCTCCCGATGTACAGGGAATACGGCACCGGAATGTTCGCTATGCTTGACGCCGAATTTGCTCTTATAATATTTGACGGAAAAACCGGAAAGTACATCGCCGCACGTGATCCGATAGGTATTCGGCCTCTGTTTTACGGTTATGATAAAAAAGGCGTTATTCTTTTTGCAAGCGAAGCAAAAAACCTTGTGGGAATGTGTGACAGAGTTATGCCGTTCCCCCCGGGACACTACTATATCGACGGTAGGTTTGTTCAATACTGTGATATTGCCGATGTAAAAGAGATATGCCGTGATTCACTCGAAACCGTATGTAAAAAAATACATGACAAGCTCATTGCGGGCGTTGAGAAGCGCCTCGTAGCGGACGCGAAGGTCGGCTTCCTTCTTTCAGGCGGTTTGGATTCCTCGCTTGTCTGTGCCATTGCCGCAAAAAAGAGCGATAAGCCTATAAAAACCTTTGCAATAGGCATGAGCGAAGATGCCATCGACCTCAAATACGCAAAACAGGTCGCGGACTATATCGGAAGCGATCACACGGAGGTCATTATGACAAAGGAGCAGGTTCTGTCGGAGCTTGATAAGGTCGTATCCATTTTGGGAACATACGATATTACGACTATCCGCGCGAGCATGGGAATGTATCTTCTCTGTAAATGGATTCATGAAAACACAGATATTCGTGTACTGTTGACCGGGGAGATTTCCGACGAGCTTTTCGGATATAAATACACTGATTTTGCTCCTTCACCCGAAGAATTTCAAAAAGAATCTCAAAAACGCGTCAGAGAATTGTATATGTATGATGTTCTCCGTGCCGACAGGTGTATTTCCGTGAACTCTCTTGAGGCGCGTGTACCGTTCGGTGATCTTGATTTCGTCAAGTATGTTATGTCGGTAGACCCCGCAAAAAAAATGAATGTCTACGGAAAAGGAAAATATCTTCTCCGTCACGCTTTCGAGGGTGATTATCTTCCGCATGATATTTTATACAGAGAAAAAGCGGCTTTTTCCGATGCTGTCGGTCATTCAATGGTAGACTATCTCAAAGAGTATGCAAACAGTTACTATACAGACAGTGAATTTGAAGAAATTAAGAAAAAGTACACACATGCAGTACCTTTCACAAAGGAGTCGCTTCTTTACAGGGAAATATTTGAAAAATACTATCCGGGACAGAGCGACATGGTTGTTGATTTCTGGATGCCCAATAAATCGTGGAAAGGCTGCGACGTAAACGATCCGTCTGCACGCGTTCTGTCAAACTACGGTGACAGCGGTAAATAAAGAATACGTATAATAATCATAAGAATAATCTGCCGTATTCGGCGAGGATAAAAAGGCTGTATTTCACATAATGCATTGAAAAAGCACTTTGAAATACAGCCTTTTGTTTTTTAATATTTCTGTTCATTACAAGCGCTTATTTCCCATTTCGCAGCGTTAAAGTTCGGTTTTGAAAATATAATTTTTGACGCAGCTAACTGTAATAAATCCGTTATATAGAAAAAACGGTAAAGAAAATTTGTTCCGAACGGTCGAAAACAGTAGATTTTATTGTTAGAGTATGATATACTTTAATGCGAGTGGGATAATTGTTCCCATTACTGTTTTTACGGTATTGCACATTTGCGGGGAGAATTATTTATGAACCTTTTGCACATGAAATACGCCGTTGAAATTGCGGAGACAAATTCACTTAACAAGGCTGCCGAACGGCTTTATGTCGGACAGTCGGCACTCAGCCGCGCGGTCAAAGAGCTTGAAACAAGTCTCGGTGTGGTTCTGTTTGAAAGAAGCGCAAAAGGAATGACGCTGACACCCGACGGCGAGGTTTTTGTGGGATAC
>OMRJ01000273.1 GCA_900313475.1 uncultured Eubacteriales bacterium
ACCGCTTGATACCGAAAAAAGTTGGTAGCAAGTCGGCGCGTCGCGAGCGCGTTTACAAGCGAGCAGCAGAGACGCAGCGTGACTTTTTTCGGAGAGGAGGAACGACGGAGTGAGCGTATCGGCGAGGAACGCAGCCGCAAGCGATGCGCAGTCCGTGACGACGAAGCGGTCTTTGCTCCGACGACGCGTTAATTCAGGCTTTGCATAAGCACAGCCGCCGCTGCCGCGCCGCCTCCCGCGGCAATTATAAAATGTAAAATTTTTTTAATTATTATGCTCCCGCGTCGGTGTTTTTGTTCGGGCGGAGACGCTTCCTCCATAAGCGCAAGCGCTGAGGAACGCAATTTTGCTTCGCTGTCGTCGCTGTGTTCGGGGCGCACGAAAAAAATCGCTTTTTCAAAATAAGCACTGTCCGGACGCGGTATTTCCAACACGTAACGGTTAACTCCCTTTATCACGGGCGGATACTCCCCTTTCTTTTTGTTCTTATTATCGAAAATTATGCGCTGCTTTCGGTGTTCTTATTCACGCGCAGTCGGGTTTCTTTGATAAGCAGATTTTTTTTGCGATGCGCATTCGCTTTTTTTGTGCCTGCAAAAAACGGGGCGAAAAATTTGAACAAGAATAGCCGTAAAGAAATATATACAAACTGTATATTGTTCAAAATACGTAAATTGTCAAAAACTATGTTGAAAATGTTTATAAGTGACCTCTGAACCGCTTAAAATCGGTATTTGAAGCGTTCAAAAGTTATAAACATTCGGACTTTTTAACATTTTTAACATATACTATATGTTGTTAACACTTTCCTGTTATACAAAACGGAGATATTTTTTGAACAAAATTTCAGAAAAATTTTAGTTAAATTACCCATAAACATTTGTTCTTTTAATTTTGGGTATCCGCGCAGTCATTACGCGCCGACTGTATCCGGGCATGCTGCGGAGACATAGAAAGGAACGGTATTAAATGAGAATAACGAATAAAAACGGCGCCGTCGAGGTAACGGACTTCGGAGAAATCAATCTTGATCTCACGCTTGACTGCGGTCAGAGCTTCCGCTGGAACAAAACCGGCGACGGCGAGTGGTCGGGCATTGCCTACGGTAAGTCTATCGGCGTGCGAAAGACAAAAGACGGACTTCTTTTCTTCGGGACGGACGCAGCCGAAGTAAATTCCCTTTGGGCGCACTATTTTGATCTTACGCGTGACTATGACAAATATTTACAAGTGCTCTCGGCGGATGAAGCCGTTCGGGGTGCAATAGAGCGCTACGGCACGATACGCATTCTGAACCAGGAGCCGTGGGAGACAATGTGCTCGTTTATCATCTCCGCGTGCAATAATATTCCGCGTATAAAGCAGATAATCGAAAAGCTCTGCGCCTGCTTCGGAACACCGCTTCCCGACGGCACATACACATTTCCGTCAGCCGAAACGGTTGCCAGTCTTACCGAAAAAGACCTGAGTCCGATACGTGCGGGATTTCGCGCGCCGTACATAATTTCCGCGGCAAGAACCGTGAGCGCCGACGGAGGCATTTTTGACCGTCTCCGCTGCGAGAGCGAAACGGAGGCGCGGCGTGAGCTGATGCGGTTCAGGGGAATCGGAAAAAAGGTTGCGGATTGCATCATGCTTTTTTCGCTCGGCTGCGACACGGTTTTTCCGATGGACACGCATGTAATCGCCGCCGTCGCGAGCCTGTACCCGAACGGACTGCCGAAGTGCTTCGAGGTCTTTCCCGGACTTGCGCAGCAGTACGTTTTTCACGCGCACAGAACGGAATCTCAACGGGATTCGGTACGGCAGCCGTCTCAAGGCGGCAGGTAACGGCGGCATGACCCTCCGGCAAAAATCGAGGGTCTGTTTTGCCCGGTTTTCACTGAAATTACGGTTTAAGGAGAAGTAAAATGTCAATCGAAAAAGTCAGAGAATATCTGCGCGAACGCGGCGCAGAGGATAAAATCAGAATTTTTGACGTCTCGTCCGCGACAGTTGAGCTTGCCGCAAAGGCGCTCGGCACGGAGGAGGAGCGCATTGCGAAGTCAATGGCGTTTCTTGTCGACGGAAAACCCGTTATCGTCGTGACGGCAGGCGATATGAAAATCGACAATGCAAAATTCAAGTCATTTTTTCACACAAAAGCCAAAATGCTGACACCGGACGAGCTTGTCGGGCGTGTCGGTCACGCAATGGGCGGTGTCTGCCCGTTTGCGCTCAATGACGGCTGCACGGTTTATCTTGACGAATCTCTGAAGCGCTTTGACATTGTATACCCTGCCGCCGGTTCGGCAAACAGCGCGGTCGAGCTTTCCGTTCCCGAGCTTGAAACGCTTTCGGGCGCAAAAGGCATGATTGACGTTTGCAAGGTAAAATAAATCTGTCACGGGTTGAATATCTTCACGCGGCTCTGCCGCGCTTTTCGGAGGCTTTATGCTTTTACTTATTATAATTTACATTGTATTTATTGCGCTGGGGCTGCCCGATTCTGTCTTCGGCGCGGCGTGGCCTGTCATGCACGTCGATTTCGGCATGAAAGAGAGCTTTGCATCGGTTTATTCCGTCATAATCGGGTTATGTACGGGAGGATCCGGATTTTTCGCAGGAAAGCTGCTTCGTCGTTTCGGCACGGCGCGTGTGACATTTGTCTCCGTGCTGATGACTGCGGCGGCACTGTTCGGTATAAGCATGTCGCCCAACATGGCTGTCGCGGTGCTTTTCGCCGTTATCCTCGGCTACGGCGCGGGCGCTATCGACACGGGACTGAATAATTATGTCTCTCTCCATTACAAGGCGCGACACATGAGCTGGCTGCACTGCTTTTGGGGTATCGGCGTTATGACAAGTCCGCTGCTTCTCTCTGTCTTTCTCGATAAGAATGAACCGTCCTCGTGGCGTAACGGCTACCGTGTTGTCGCGATAATTCTCCTTGCGATAGGCGCACTTGTCGGAATATTTCTCAAAAAGTGGATTAAAACAGACAGCGAGTACACCGCCGAAGTCGAAAACAACGGTGCAAAAGTGAGCATAAAAAAAATACTCAAAATCAAAGGTGTTGTCCCCTCGATATTGAGCCTCGGGTTTTACTGCGGAATGGAATTTACACTTTCGACATGGGGCGCGACGTTTTTTGTCAATTCGTTCGCGACCGACCCTGCGCAAGCCTCCGCCTATGTCTCGCTCTATTTCGGCGGAATCATGCTCGGCAGGCTGCTGTCGGGCTTCCTGTCTGCAAAAATGTCAGACAGCAGACTGATATTTACCGGACTCTCCGTCGCTGCCGTCGGTCTTGCCGTGCTCATTCTCCCGTGGGAAATGAGCGCCGCCGCAGGCATTTTTATAACGGGACTCGGCTTCGGACCGGTTTTTCCCTCCGTCCTGCACACCGTGCCCGCCCGCTTCGGAAAAACCTTTTCAGCCGATATCACAGGACTGCACATGACAGGCGCGTATGCGTTCGGCTTCGTTTTTCAAATGACAATAGGGTACATATCGTCAAATATCTCGTTCAAAATTATGCCGTTTGCTCTGCTTGTGCTGTGCGCATGCGCGATAAGTGCTGCCGCCTCGTCGTCACAAAGACCGCTTCGTCGTCACTGACTGCGTATCGCTTGCGGCTGCGTTCCTCGCCGCTATGCTCACTCCGTCGTTCCTCCTCTCCGAAAAAAGTCACGCTGCGTCTTTGCTGCTCGCTTGTAAACGCGCTCGCGACGCGCCGACTTGCTACCAACTTTTTTCGGTATCAGGCGGTTAGGCTGATTTCATTTTTACAAACCACTGTCGCTGCGAATTTTTTCGGTATCGGGCGGTCGGGTTTTGTGCCTTCTCTCTTGTAGGGAACGCACACCTCGTCGGAGCAAAGACCGCTAAGCTCCGTCCCGCGTGGTAACGCGTGACATCCGCCCGCTTGTCTTGCTCCTCCTCTCCGAAAAAAGTCACGCCGCGTCTCTG
>OMRJ01000272.1 GCA_900313475.1 uncultured Eubacteriales bacterium
AAGCCCGCAGCGAATACTTGACGTATTTGCAAGGGTTTTAACGCGGCATGAGCGAAAATCAGCCGGTCAAAACCGACACGGGTTCAAATCCCGTCAGCCTACGGATTCCGAATTACTTTGTCCGTTTTTTCGCAGTATTTTTCGACCAGCGTCGTGTTTCGCACCGATGTATAAGCGTTGCACATCAGGTCTATCTCATCGGAGAGCGGTTTTTCGCTGACCGCATTCAGGCATTCGCTGCGGTGATTTTTGAACAGAGCTTCGTCCGCGAGCACATCGGCGCGATAGACAAGATATATATAGTCGTCAAACACGAAAACGGCAGCCTTGCCCTTTTCGACGGCACGGACGCTGTCATAAAAACCCTTGGGATAATATGAGCTGCCGTCGGTGATGACCTCCGTTTTGAGCGATTCGCTGACATCCTGTTCGCCGGAGCCTGCAAGCACGGAATACATCAGGTCGATCGCCGTGCCCTTGTTGACCTGTTCACAGGCAAGGTCATAGCGCTCTTTTATGCGTTTAAGCTCGTCGTCCGTGTATTCTTTCTCGTTTCCGTAAACGTCCGTTGTAAAAAGATATCCCCTTATCAGCTTCACGGCGACGTAATTTTCATCGAAATACGCTTTCAGCTCGCTGTCGGGAATCGGCGACGATCCGCCCTCGTCAAACAGCGTAAGGCGCAGTGTTTCGCGGAACGCTTCGCTCAGCCTGATCTTTACGAACGTCTCTTTTGACACTCCGAGCGCTTCGTAATATTCGCGGTACATCTCCCACAGCGCGTTTGCCTCATTCGAGCACTTCAGGTTTTCGGCGGGAGAGAGCGACAGTCCCCTCTGCGCAAAGGTGGAATTGAGCGCCACATAGCGAATGCACATGTTTGTGGCATACGTCACCCTTTCGGCGCGCGTGGCTCCGCCCTCCGCGTCGGAATAGGCACGGTCGAGATAGTATGTGAAAATTTCCCCGTTTATCGGTGTTCCGTTAACCGACAACGGGTATTCGGTTTTTTTGCCGCCGCATGAGACAAGCGAAAACAGAACAAGAACAGAGGCAAGCGCCGCAATGATTTTTTTCATAAAAAGACCTTACTTATCGAGAATAAACCGCGCGGTTCTGTCGAGACAGTCGCGCCCTGCGGGGGAATACGGCTCCGTAACGCCGAAAACGTGCAGAAGCGTTTTTCCCTCATATTTAGGATAGTCAAGCAGACGTGTTTCGATGCCGTTTTTCAAAAACAGCCCGTGCAGACGGTGAGTCTGACTTCTTGCCACGAAATCGCCCGTGCTTGTTATCAGCAGAGTCGGCGGGAAATCACAGACCTCGTCGAGCATTTCGTCAATGCCCATATACCGCGCGGTGCTCTTGCCGAGCGACGGCTTTTCGCCCCACATCATGCGTGTGTAAAGTCCCATCAAGCCGTTTTCGTTCATGAACGGCACGGGGGACGTGAGAACAAGCTTTGAAAATTTTATGCCGTGATATTCTGTTCCGAATTTACGGCGAAGCGATTCGGACGACGCAAACGCCGCCGTATATGCGGCAAGCTGACCGCCAGCGGAGTCGCCCGTAAGGGCAACGCGGTCGGCGTCGCACGGAAATTCGGCAAGCAGCTCCTTTATTTTTATCAGCGACGCATTCACGTCCTCGAGCTGTGCGCGGACATCCGCGCACGGTGCAAGGCGATAGCTCATTGCAAACACAACAAACCCGCGTTCCGCAAGATACTCACAGTAGAACCTGTTCAGATCCTTGTCGCCGTACATCCAGCCGCCGCCGTGAATGTCAATTATCACGGGCAGAGTGCCGTTGTTGTTTTCGGGATAATAAACGTCGAGCAGGTGGCAGCGATCGCCGTCGTCAAGGTAGGGAATATCGGGACGGCGGACTATCCCTTCGGGATGGACAAGACCCGACATTCGGGCTTTATCCCCCTTCTCCGTCATCTTCCACAGCAGATTGAATACATTAAAAAAACTCATAATAAAAAACCTCCGATACACACCGCAAGCCGCGAAAAAATAAACGAACACCGTTTGGGTGAGATCCCGTAATACGTGATAAAACAGCTCCGCGCAAAACCCTCAAAATTCATTTTAAAGACACAAAAAACCTGTCGGGTTATTTCCGGCGGCGCAGCCGTCCCGTATTTTTGTACATTTTCTATATTACGTCGTATAAAGGTTTTTGTCAATACAATGGTATTCTCAATCACACAGACTTTTATGAATACAAACATGGTAAAATACTAATGCATTTGATGTTCTGCTTTGAAGGATTACCTGACAAAAGCTCTCCGGCTGTGCGACTTAAATATTACCGTCTGCGGAAAGGACTCACTACACGACAGTTAGCTGAAAGAATTGGTACTGTACCTGCAACAGTATTACTGTATGAACGAGGAAAATCGTCAATACCTTATCCAACAGCGGTAGCAGTTGCGGGTATTCTCGAAATTGATAGGAATCTGCTCTTTGATGACTTTGCACGATTTATGGATTATCCTTATAGTGATAGACTTTGTGAAGTCAGAAAAGTATACGGATTAAATCAAATGGATTTTGCTAAAAAAGCGGGCATTAGTTGGAGTATATATTCGAAGTGGGAAGGTGGATCACGGCAACCTTCAAGAAAAATGTATCAACAATTATTAACCGCATATCCCGAAATAAAGATATAAAGATTACAGCGCATCTGCTCTTATTGCAGATACGCTGTATTTTCAATCGGCACATTGGTGTTTTCGTTTTTACTTCTGTAAAATAAAAGCATACTAAAACGCAGGAGGAAAGCACTATGGAAAAATCATTATTTGAGCAAACGGGCGGCACTTATGTACGGCAAGGGGATTATCTGATTCCCGATCTTACCTTACCAACCGAAGCAGAACAGCCTATCGGGATATGGGGACAGCGGCATGCTCGGCATCTCAAACAGCACCATAAAGTTTTGTATATGAATTTGCTGACAAGAGGCAAGTTGAACAGCTATCTTGCCGACATTGGCGAACAGGCCGAGGATATGTTTTCTCGGTTGGTAAAAGAGATGGTAGCGCATGAGGGTGTTACCGAACAACTTAAAGCTGAAAATCAAATGGAATGGGTTGGTCGCATGAATAATATCCACAATCGAGCAACTGAACTTGTAAACGCTGAACTTATTTATAATTGAAAAGATATGACAAATCGCCTGCCAAGATGTTTTGGCAGGCGA
>OMRJ01000271.1 GCA_900313475.1 uncultured Eubacteriales bacterium
CTGACGGGATTCGAACCCATGCCGCCCGTCAGTGCCCCTTTTCGGCACTTTTCGCCCTTTTCGTCTTGACTTGCGCCGGCAAGCCTGTACCTCAAAAAACGAAAATTGCTCAAAAATTGTCTGCTGTCGGGTTCAAGTCACGTCAGCCTAAGAATTGTAAACTAACGCAGACGGCATGTGACGATTTAAGAGGTTAACGCATGCAAATGCCGTTCGGTCGGCTGCCCGATAAACATAACGGCATTGAAATTTTATAAAATCAACTCCGCATGAGTTCCGATTCCCGTGAAACGGTGTTATTCGGATTTCATCGCGACGCGATTTCTTCCCGCCTGCAGGATTTCTCCGAACACGGTTCGGACATCTCCGCGCAGCTTTTTACAGAAAAAGAACTAAATTTCCGCGAAAGGATTTGAATATTATGAAGCTTGTAATCGCAATTGTCAACAAAGAGGATTCGTCCGCGCTTGTTCAGAAGCTGAATAAATCCGGTTTTATGTCAACAAAGCTGTCCACTACGGGAGGATTTCTCCGCGCCGGCAACGTGACGCTCCTTATCGGTGCGGCGGACGAGCGCGTTGATGAGATCATCGGCATCATTACCGATTGCTGCTCAAAGCACACACAGATAATCAATTCGGCAAGCGTGCTGAACGCGGAACAGTATTTCACATCCCTTCCCGTAGAGGTGACCGTAGGCGGCGCGACCGTGTTCGTCGTGGATGTGGAAAAGTTCCTGAAGGTTTAAGCGCGGCTTTTGTTTGCGAATAACCCCTTAGCCGCGTGAGCCGAAGCTGCCGCAGAGCGCCCGTTGCGTGTTCCCCGCAGGCAGTAAGACAATGAACAAAACCCGATCGCCCGATACGGCAGCGACGGTAATTCCGAATTGTTTTCAGAATGGATTTTTGCATTTCAGCTTTTAACAGGACAGGTGCCGAATGATATTTTCCGATAAAGACATTCCTGCGGCGACGCGTGACGCGGTCAGGACGCTGGCGGAGCGGCGTCGGCTTCCGCAGAGCGTCATGCTCACGGGCGGGAGCGAAACTCTGCGTGAAAAATGCGCAAAAGAGCTTACCGAAGCGGTTCTTTGCACCGCGCCGAAAGGCGTTCCGTGCGGCAGGTGCGCGGACTGCCTTAAGGCAAAGGCGGGTGTGCATCCCGACGTTATCCGCGTCGTGCCCGACGGCAGCAGAAAGACGCTGTCCGTCGACAATGTGCGCGGCAATGTGCGCGACACGCTGTGGATCGCCCCGAACGAAGCCGAAAACAAAGTATATATTTTCCCGAATGCGGACGAGCTTTCACCGCAGGTGCAAAACGCTTTGCTCAAATCCATCGAGGAGCCGCCCGATTTTGTCATGTTTGTTTTTCTCGCCGCGCGGCGCGAGAGTTTTCTCACAACAGTCATCTCGCGAACGACCGAGTTTGTTTTGGGGGATGTGAGCGTTTCGTCATCAAAAAAAGCGGACGAAGCGGCTTGTTCCGTTGCCTCCGCCGTAATTGCGGCGCTGTGTACGGGGAATGAATACGATATAATGATAAGCACGGCGGCAATGCATAAAAACCGCAAGCTTATTAAGCGCGTTGCGGCGAAAACAGTCGAAACGGTGCGTGATGCGATGGCGGAGCGGAGCGGCACGGAGCATATTTCCGATTCACCCGCAGACGCACTGCGGCTCGCGTCGGCTTTTAACGAGGCACGGCTGCTCAAAATCAAAGCCGCAATGGATAAAATAATGTCATACAGTGACATGAACGCAAATGAGAATCTACTGATAAGCGAGTTTTCCGCGCTTCTCGGAGATATATAAGGAGGGAACTTATGGCAGAGGTCATAGGCGTAAAATTTAAGGAGACGGGCAAGGTCTATTATTTCGATCCCGCCGGAGAAAAGGTCGAAAAAGGGCAGATGGTCATTGTGGAGACCGTGCGCGGGACAGAGTGCGGCGAATGCGCCTCCGAGAACAGAGAAATTCCCGACGCGAGTCTGGTTAAGCCGCTCAAAAGCATCGTACGCACCGCTACCGCCGAGGACGAGCGCCGTCTTCGCGCAAACCGTGAAAAGGAAAAACGCGCGTTTGCTGTCTGCGAAGAAAAAATAGCGCACTTCGGACTTGACATGCACCTTGTAGAGGTGGAATACACGTTTGACGGCTCAAAGATACTGTTCTTTTATACCGCGCCCGAACGGGTGGACTTCAGAGAGCTTGTAAAATGTCTCGCCGGCATTTTCAAGGTCAGAATCGAGCTTCGTCAGATAGGCGTGAGGGACGAGGCGAAGATGCTCGGCGGACTGGGAATCTGCGGCAGACCGTTCTGCTGCAAGGAGTTCCTGCACGATTTTCAGCCCGTATCAATAAAAATGGCAAAGGAGCAGGGGCTTTCTCTCAATACGGTGAAGATAAGCGGAACATGCGGACGGCTCATGTGCTGCCTGAAATTCGAGCAGGCATCGTATGAGCATCTGCTCAAATGCACTCCGAAAATCGGCGCCATAGTCGACACTGCTGAGGGCAAGGGCGAAGTGGTGGACAACAACCTTCTCACGGGCATGCTCAAGGTCAGGCTTGACCGTCATCCCGACGCGGCGCCGTCGCCGTTCCACCGCAGAGACGTTAAGCTTATACGCGATGCACGAATAACCGTCAATAAGGACGAAATAGCGGCGCTCGGCGGAATAGAAGACGATTAACCGACAAAAATTGCTTTTACGGGAGAGTTGAAAAATGGATAAAATTTTTACAAAAGGCACCGCTTTCATTGATAAAAACGGCAGGCAGCGCATTTTTAACGGCGTCAATTTCGTCTGTAAATCGGCTGTTCCCGACAGCGACGGAATTGTGCACTTCAAAACGGACATTACCGACAGCCTTACGGAGCGTCTTGCCGAAAACGGCATCAACATTGTCCGTCTCGGCGTAACATGGGAGGGCATCGAGCCGCAGCCGGGCGAATACAACACCGTTTATCTCGATGAGGTAAAGAATACTCTCAAAATTCTTGAAAAACACGGGATTTACGCGTTTATAGACTGGCATCAGGATCTTTTCAGCTGTCACAACCTCACAAGCGGCGACGGCGCACCGCGCTGGGCGTGCATAAAGTCGCTCAAAAAGCCTCACGACCCTTATCTCATATGGGCGGAGGGCTACTTTGCGCATCCCGGAGTGCACAAGTGCTTCGACGCGTTTTGGGACAACACGCCCGTTTCGGGTAAGGGACTTCAGGACCGCTACTGCGAAATGCTCGCTTTTACGGCTAAATATCTGTCCGGCTGCGGTTCCGTTATGGGCTACGATGTGTTCAATGAGCCGTTCCCCGGCACCGACGGCGGCAAGGTCTTCCGCAGGCTTGTTATGCGCGGAATCGAAACCGGGCTTCTCTCGAAGCGTGTTGACAGAAAAAAGATAATCTCCGATGTGCTCGACGGCAGAATTATGGACGCGCTGAGCGTTGCGGACGATTCTCTCGTTTATCACCGCGTTATCGAAGCAGGGTATGATATAATCAGAAAATTCGACACCGAAAAATATTACCCGTTCCTTGTCCGCGCCGCAAAGGCGATAAGGGACGCCGTAGGCGAGGGAATAATTTTTGCGGAAAACTCATACTATTCAAACCTCGGCATTCCCTACAGCCTGCCCGTGCCGACCGACGAAAACGGCGAGCCGCTCAGGGATTTTGCCTTTGCGCCGCACGGCTATGATATTACGGTCGACACGCCTCTCACGAATGAGGCGTCGCCCTACAGAGTGGATCACATTTTCAACGAGCATGAGCGCACGCAGAAGCGTCTCGGCGTGCCTGTTCTCGTCGGCGAATGGGGCGGCATGGTGGACGGCGGCGAGCGCTATCCCGCGCTTGAACACCTCGTCGACAAGTTTGACCGCAACAGGTGGAGCCAGACCTATTGGCACTATATAGATAACTTTACCGACACGAAAATAGGCGAAATCATCTGCCGCGCTTATCCCGTCGCGGTTGCCGGGGAGATAAACTACTACGGCGTTGACCGCAAGCTCAATACCTTTACATTGAGCTACACAGGCTCGTCCGACATAAAAGCGCCCACGCTTGTTTTTCTGCCGAAGCAGCCGAAAAAGGTGTTCTCGACGAAGAAGTACGTCATAAAAGATACGCCCGACGGCAAATATCTGCAGGTTTACGCGGGCAAGGGCAGCTGCGTGGTAAAGGTTGAGTTCTGATGCCGGGTGAATTAAACGCAGCGGAAAAATTTGCGCTGATATATGTCGCGGCAGTCTCCGTTATCGGTATTATTCTTACGGTTTATGACAAGGCGGCGTCGAAAAGGAGCAGAAACGGCAGGGGCAGAGTACCCGAAAACACTTTGATGTATCTGGGCTTTCTCGGCGGTGCGCTGCCTATGTATGTCACGATGCTGATTATACGCCATAAAACAAAACACAAAAAATTTATGATAGGTTTGCCCGTGTTCGCAGCTGTTCATATCGCTGTTGCCGTAACGGTTTTTCTGCGCATGAACATCTGACGCATGCACATAAAGCAGACGGGAATACTTGTGTGTGTAATCATTTTTCGATAAATTTTTGTACATCGGTACATTTTTTTGGGGTATACAAATGTTAGAAGTAAAAAACTTAGGATTTAATGTTAAAAATGACCGTGACGGTCAGCAGCTTGAGATCATCGACGACATCAGCTTTACTCTCGACGACGGCAAATTCCTCGTTATCACGGGGCCCAACGGCGGCGGCAAGTCCACGCTTGCCCGCCTTATCATGGGCATAGAGAAGCCTGTTCACGGGCAGATAGTTTATAACGGACGCGATATCACGGAGCTTTCGATAACCGAGCGCGCAAACCTCGGCATCGGCTATGCGTTTCAGCAGCCGCCGCGCTTTAAGGGGCTTACCGTGCGCC
>OMRJ01000268.1 GCA_900313475.1 uncultured Eubacteriales bacterium
GGTTTACTTAAGAATATAAATGTATCATTTGAGCAAAATGCTTTGCGGTGTTTGGATTCCTTACGTCAGGACGAGGATTATTTGTCTTCCGTAACAGCGGATGCATTTGAAAAAGCATATGATAAAACCGGCAAATCTCTTTCAACCGACGTGCTGATTGACCTGCATCCGACAATTGCAAAACGCGTTTTGGTGTACTTTTTTTCGGAAATTCTTCATTCCGAGTGCGAAAACAAACACATAAACTTCTTTTACGGTACGCTTTACGGCAGCGGTTTTGTTACACTTCCGTCCGGAATAATCGTAGCAAACAGAAACGGACGCATCTTTCCGGTGCGGCAGGAGAATAAAAATCCTACCGTTTGCGAGACGATCGTCTTTTTGCCGTCCGACGGTTTTTCGGGTTGCTTCGGTTCAACAAAAATCACGGCATATCTCTCTGATTCGCGTCCGACGGATATCGAAAAAAGCCCGGACACAGCAATCCTTGACGCTGATAAGATTTCCGGCAAAATAAACGTGCGTGCGCGTCAATCGGGTGACAGAATAACGCTTGCCGGCAGACAATGTACAAAAACGCTCAAAAAACTTTTTACGGAAAAGAAGATTCCGCTTGAAATGCGTTCACAACTTCCTGTTTTTGCGGACGCAGACAAGGTAATTTTTATTCCGGGCATCGGTATTTCAAAAGACTGCATGTTAACAAACAAAACGAAAAAATTTATGATTATAAAATCGGAGTGTGACAAAAATGATGAATGACATCGATCGCATCCTTTATTCAAAAGAAAAACTTGAGGAGATCGTGAGCGGTTTGGGGAAACAGATCAGCGAAGATTATGCTGACAGAAACCTGCTGATGATCAGTATTTTGAAAGGCTCTGTTGTGTTTATGGCAGATCTGATGCGCAGCATAACAATACCGTGCGAAATTGACTTTATGGCAACATCAAGCTACGGCAACGGCACCAAAACAAGCGGCACTGTCCGCATTCTTAAGGATCTTGACAGAGACGTGCGCGACTATGATATTCTGTTGGTCGAAGACATTCTCGACAGCGGCAAAACACTCAATTATCTTATGGATGTTCTTTATGCGCGTAACCCCTCAAGCATTCGCATCTGTACACTCTTTGACAAACCCGAACGCCGTGAAGTAGATATAAAAGCCGATTATAAGGGTATCTCTGTACCCGATGAGTTTATTGTCGGCTACGGGCTTGACTATGCCGAAAAATACCGCAATCTCCCGTTTATAGGCGTCTTAAAAAAAGAAATTTACGAATAAACAGTATCGGAGTGATAAGCACTTGAATAACGAAAAATCAAACCGTATCGGTCAACTTGTTCCATGGCTCCTTGTTCCCGTTCTTATAATTTTGGTAATGTCTTTCTTTGTCGGCGGTGATACGACGGCTTCTAAAAAAACAACATATTATGACATTGTCGAAATGTTTAACAACCACGAAATTGCGGAGTATAAACTCAATTTGAGCAACGGTGTTCTCTCTTATAAAAAAGTTAACGACAGCAAGGAATATAAATACACCGTACCGAATGTAAACATGTTTTATGATGACGTTCATAAAAATGTTTTGGAGAACAACAGCAATTCGACTAACGCTAAAATTGTTTATGATTACAAGGCGGGAGCCACAAATTCATGGGTTGTCAGTCTGCTTCCGACTCTCGGCTGTATGGTCGCACTCGGCGTCCTTATGTTTATCATGATGCGTAGAATGAATCAAAGCATCATGACCGAATCCAACAGAACGGTAAGCTTCGGCAAGGCACGCGTAAAGACGATAAAAGACGGCAAACACCGCATAACTTTTGCCGATGTTGCCGGCTGTGATGAGGAAAAAGAGGAATTAAGTGAAATAGTCGAATTTCTTAAATCCCCGCAAAAATATAACGAAATCGGTGCGCGAATTCCCAAAGGCGTGTTGCTTGTCGGCCCTCCCGGAACAGGTAAAACACTTCTCGCAAAAGCTGTTGCAGGTGAGGCAAATGTTCCGTTCCTCTCAATTTCAGGCTCCGATTTTCTTGAAATGTATGTAGGCGTCGGCGCTTCGCGTGTTCGAGACTTGTTCGATCAGGCAAAGAAAAACGCCCCATCAATAATATTCATAGACGAAATTGATGCCGTCGGACGTCACAGAGGCGCCGGAATGGGTGGAGGACACGACGAGAGAGAACAAACTCTTAACCAAATGCTTGTTGAAATGGACGGATTTGTCGAGAACGAGGGCGTTATTGTCATCGCCGCTACAAACCGACCGGATATTCTTGATCCCGCACTTTTGCGTCCCGGCAGATTTGACCGACAGGTCACCGTCGGTTATCCGGATATCAAAGGCAGGGAAGCCATTTTAAAAGTTCATTCGAGAAACAAGAGTCTTGCTCCCGATGTCAATCTTACCGACATAGCAAGAACAACCGTCGGGTTTACAGGTGCAGATCTTGAAAATCTTCTCAATGAAGCCGCACTTCTTGCCGCAAGACGCGGGCTTAAAGCCGTTACGAAAAATGAGATTGAAGAAGCGACGGTAAAGGTTGTTGTGGGCACGGAGAAAAAATCGCACAAAATATCCGACCGTGAGAAAAAGCTTACGGCTTACCACGAAGCAGGGCACGCGGTATCTACATTCTTTATTGAAGGACAGGATCCCGTACATCAGGTATCTATCATTCCGCGCGGTATGGCAGGCGGATATACAATGCATATGCCGCTTGAGGATAAAATGTACATGTCCAAGCGCAAGATGGAAGAAGAACTTGTCATTTTACTCGGAGGACGTGTTGCAGAACACATCACATTCGGAGATATTTCGACAGGCGCATCGAATGATATTGAACGTGCGTCCGAAATAGCCCGCAATATGGTCACAAAATACGGTATGAGTGACACACTCGGTCCCATCACTTTCGGTTCCGGGCATGATGAGGTTTTTCTGGGAAAAGACTACGGCACCGTCAGAAACTACTCCGAAGAAATCGCAAAAGAAATAGATGAAGAAGTAAACAGGATCATAATGACAGCATTCAAACGCTGCGAGGCACTTCTTAAGGAGCATTCCGACAGCCTTGAAGCTCTTGCACAGTATCTTATAAAGTTCGAAAAAATAAACGGCTCCGATTTCGAAAAA
>OMRJ01000267.1 GCA_900313475.1 uncultured Eubacteriales bacterium
CGAAAAGGGGCACTGACGGGCGACATGGGTTCGAATCCCGTCAGCCTAACAAAATAAAGGAGCTGAAGAAAATGATCTGCAACGTTTATCAAAACGAAAAGCTTTCATCCCTCGGATTCGGAGCAATGCGCCTTCCGTGCGTTAACGGCTGCGACACGCAGCCCGATCAGGCGGCGGTGAACGCGATGGTGGATGAGGCGATAAAAAACGGAGTCAATTATTTTGACACCGCGTGGGGTTATCACGGCGGGCAGAGTGAAATCGTTCTCGGCAACGCCCTATCCCGCCATGACAGAAAGAGCTATCATCTTGCCGACAAATTCCCCGGCTACGACCTTGCCAATATGACAAAGGTCAAAGAAATATTCAGCGAGCAGCTCAAAAAATGTCAAACGGATTACTTTGATTTTTACCTGTTCCACAATGTGTGCGAAAAGAACATCGACGCATATCTGAATCCCGAATACGGCATCTTCGACTTTTTGATGCAGATGAAAAGAGAGGGCAAAATAAAACACCTCGGCTTCTCGATACACGGCGATGAAAACGTGCTCAAACGCTTTCTGCGAGCATACGGCGAAAACATGGAGTTTTGTCAGATACAGCTGAATTTCATAGACTACGGATTTCAGAAAGCAAAATCAAAAATCGAAATTCTCGGCGAACACAACATTCCCGTTTGGGTAATGGAGCCTTTGCGCGGCGGCAGGCTTGCGTCTCTCCCCGAAAAATATGAAAAAATGCTCAGGGAAAAACGTCCCGACGAAACCGTTCCCGCGTGGAGCTTCAGGTTTTTGCAGAGCATTAAGCCGGTTACGGTCGTGCTGTCGGGCATGAGCAGCATGCAGCAGCTCAAAGACAACATTGCCACAATGAGCACCTTTGCTCCTCTGAACGCCGATGAACTGGCTGTCCTTGACACGATTGCAAATGAAATGATCTCAATAAAGTCACTCCCCTGCACCGGCTGCCGCTACTGCACATCTCATTGTCCGCAGGAACTTGACATCCCGCTGCTGATTTCAATGTATAACGAGCATTCGTTCACCGGCGGAGGCTTTATTGCGCCGTTCCGCCTTTCCGCTCTGCCCGACGACAAAAAACCGTCGGCATGTATCGGATGCAGAAGCTGCGAGGCGGTTTGTCCGCAGGGCATAAAGATATCGGAAATGATGTCCGATTTTGCGTCAATGCTTAAATAAATGCGTCCGTTCCGGCAGCAGCCGAAAAAACCGTATTTTTTTGTTTCTTTCGATAATTTCGGTGCTTGCAAACATCCTTATAATAAGGTATTATTAAAGTACAATAAATGAGAGAAGGCTTAAAAATGATTTACAGAATACTCGCGGGCATTGTAACATTCTTTATGATGCTCTACGGCACGTTCGGCGGCATGAGCCGCTTTGACACGGTATCTAAATTCCGCAACACGGTCAAGTCAATTTCCTTGTACGAAAACAACATCGACACCGCAGTGCCGCAGACCGATGTTTACAATATCATAAAAGACCATCTCACCTCTGCCCCTGCAGAGGGAAAAACAGTCAAAAAGGCAATCGTGCTCGGCTACGACGGCTGCCGTGCCGACACCCTTTCGCTGTGCGGCGAAAACGGAGCGATAAAATATCTGCTCTCAACCGGCGGCACGGCAAAGATAGCCTACTGCGGCGGCGTCAACTATCCCGCATTCAACAAACAGGCAACCTCCACGGCTCCCGGATGGGCATCGATTCTTACGGGACAATGGGCGGATGTCCACGGTGTGACCGATAACGGCATCAAAAAATCAAACGATCACCTCACTTTGCTTACAACACTTGTCGAGGACGGCACGATCGATTCCTCCGCATTTTATGTATCATGGAACGGTCATCTTAACACCGACAACGGCACTTACGCTCTCGAAAACGAGTATTGCGCGGAAAAAGGACTTAACGTGACCTTCTCCGACGCGGAAGACGACGACGGAACCTTTGCAAACACCTGTGCGGACATTGCAAGACCCGATTGCTCGGATTTTATTTTCACGATATTTGAGTATACCGACCACGCGGGACATGACACCGGCTTCGGTCTTGCGAACCCGGATTACACGAAAGC
>OMRJ01000274.1 GCA_900313475.1 uncultured Eubacteriales bacterium
ACCTCGGCTCAGACCGTTATCGAAGCCGTTAAAACAGCGAAGAAATACGGCACAGTCGTCTCCTATGACCTCAACTATCGCCCGTCGCTGTGGAAAGGTATAGGCGGTCAGGCAAAGGCACAGCAGGTCAATAAGGAAATCGCAAAATATGTTGACGTAATGATCGGCAATGAAGAGGACTTTACCGCCTGTCTCGGTCTTGAGGTCGAGGGCAACGACGCCGAGCTTAAGGAGCTTAATATGAGCGGTTATTACAAGATGATTGAAACCGCAACAAAGGCTTACCCGAATTTCAAGGTAATCGCAACCACTCTCAGAACAGTCAGAACGGCAACCGTCAACGACTGGAAGGCTATCTGCTGGGCTGACGGAAAGATATATAATTCAATAGAATACCCGGGTCTTGAAATTCTTGACAGAGTCGGCGGCGGCGACAGCTTTGCTTCGGGTCTGATTTACGGTCTGATGACATTTGAAGACGCACAGAAGGCTGTCAATTACGGTGTAGTTCACGGTGCGCTTGCTATGACAACACCGGGCGACACCTCAATGGCTTCTCTCAAAGAGGTAGAAGCAAAGGTCGGCGGAGCAGGCGCAAGAGTTCAAAGATAAGAGAGGGGAAGCACCATGTCAAATAAAATAGAAACACTTAACAGAATTCATGAAGCCGGCATTGTTGCTGTTGTCAGAGCAACAAGCATTGAGCAGGCTGAAAGAATAACCGACGCATGCATTGAGGGCGGAGTTGCCGCTATTGAGCTGACATTCACCGTCCCGAGAGCGGACAAGCTGATAGAAGCCATGAGAACAAAGTATTCTTCAGGCGAAATTATTATCGGCGCAGGCACGGTTATGGATGAAGCGACAGCGAGAATAGCCATTCTCTCGGGCGCAGAATATGTTGTTGCACCTTATTTTGACGAAGCAACCGTTCGCTGCTGTAACCGTTACGGCGTTCCGTCAATGCCGGGTATCGGCTCTGTCACGGAGGCTGTTCACGCTATGGAGGCGGGCGCAGACGTTCTCAAGGTGTTCCCCGGAGATATTCTCGGCGCAAACTTTATCAAAGACGTTCACGGACCTATTCCCAACGCAATAATGATGCCCTCGGGCGGCGTTGACATAAATAATGTCAAGGACTGGATAAAAGCAGGAGCATTTGCTGTAGGCGCAGGCTCTTCACTGACTGCCGGCGCAAAAACAGGCGACTACAATAAAATTACCGAAACAGGCAAAATTTTTGTTCAGCGCATCAAAGAAGCAAGAAGCGGCAACTGACAGTTTATTGAAAAGGAAAAAAACATGAGTGATAAAAAGAATAACGCTCTCAGACCTTTCGGAATGAGAGACAAAATAGGCTATGCAATGGGCGATTTCGGCTGTAATATGAGCTTTTCGTTCATCAGCAGTTATATGATAACTTTTTTTGTTATTTGTATGAAGATTGATCCCGTTGTGTGCGGTGTACTAATCTTTATCGGTAAGGTTTTCGACGCAATTAACGACCCGATTGTCGGCGGACTGGTTGACTCCTCAAGACCCGGCAAGGAGGGCAAATTCAAAACATGGATAAAGTGGGCGAGCATACCTCTTCTTATTTGCAGTGTGCTTATGTTCATCTATGTCCCGAATGCTCCCATGGCAGTGAAAATCGCAATGTGTCTCGGGCTTTACTGCTTATGGAGCGTTTCCTACACTAGCGTAAATGTACCTTAACATTTTTCTTACTCCTCAACCTTTTTCTATATATTATCACACAAGAATGTTCAAGTCAACGAACATTTTACACGGATGCACTTAAGTATTTTGGAAAACAAACAATTTTTTTTGATTTTTTTTATAAAAGGGGTTGCAATTTCAAAAAAATGGGGTAAAATATATTTAGCACTCGAAAAACAAGAGTGCTAAACAAATTTTATTGTATAATCAATTCAGGAGGTTGTTATATTATGAAACTCAGACCTTTAGGCGACAAAGTCGTTCTCCGGTTCACACAGGCAGAGGAAATTTCGAAAGGCGGTCTTTATCTCGCCGCTTCCGCACAGGAAAAGCCGCAATATGCCGTCGTTGTTGCGGTAGGCCCCGGCGGAATGGTTGACGGCAAGGAAATAAAGATGGACGTTAAGGTCGGCGACAAGGTAATTTTAAGCAAATATTCCGGCACCGAAGTCAAAATAGACGGCGAAGAATATACTATAGTTAAGGTCAGCGACATTCTCGCTGTAGCCGAATAAGGGAGGAAAAATCATGGCTAAACAGTTACTTTACGGTGAAGAAGCAAGAAAAGCGCTCCAGTCGGGCATTGATAAACTGAGCAACACAGTCAAAATCACTTTAGGCCCCAAGGGCAGAAACGTTGTGCTTGACAAAAAATACGGTGCGCCCCTCATCACCAACGACGGTGTGACAATCGCAAAAGAAATCGAGCTTGAAGATCCTTTCGAAAATATGGGTGCACAGCTCGTCAAAGAAGTTGCAACCAAAACAAACGATATCGCGGGTGACGGCACCACTACGGCAACGCTTCTCGCACAGGCACTCGTCAGCGAGGGAATGAAGAATGTTGCCGCCGGCGCAAATCCGATGGTTGTCAAGAAGGGTATCCAAAAAGCTGTCGACACTGCAGTGGAAGAACTCAAAAAGATCGCTCATCCCGTCACGGGCAGCAGCGATATCGCAAGAATAGCTACCATTTCGGCAGCCGATGAAACAGTCGGCAAGCTCATTGCAGAGGCTATGGAAAAAGTCACCTCCGACGGCGTTATCACCGTTGAAGAGTCAAAGACAGCCGAAACAAACTGTGATGTCGTTGAAGGTATGCAATTTGACCGCGGCTACATTTCACCTTACATGGTCACCGACACAGATAAGATGGAAGCCGTTGTCGACGACGCTTATATTCTCATAACCGATAAGAAGATTTCAAATATTCAGGAAATTCTCCCCTTGCTTGAAAAGATTCTTCAGTCGGGCAAGAAGCTTATCATCGTTGCGGAGGACGTTGAGGGCGAAGCACTCGCGACAATCCTTGTCAACAAGCTCCGCGGTACATTCACGTGCATCTGCGTAAAGGCTCCCGGTTTCGGCGACAGACGCAAGGAAATGCTTCAGGATATCGCAATTCTTACCGGCGGTCAGGTTATAACCTCCGATCTCGGACTTGAGCTTAAGGACGCAACGGTTGAAATGCTCGGCAGAGCAAAGCAGGTCAAGGTCACAAAGGAAAACACCACTATTGTTGACGGTGCAGGCGACAAAGAATCCATAAAAGAGAGAATCGCGCAGATTAAGAATCAGATCGAGGTTACCACATCCGAATTTGATCGTGAAAAGCTGCAGGAAAGACTTGCAAAACTTTCGGGCGGCGTAGCCGTAATTCACGTCGGTGCAGCGACCGAGGTTGAGATGAAAGAAAAGAAGCTCCGTATCGAGGATGCTCTCGCAGCGACAAAAGCCGCCGTTGAGGAAGGCTACGTTGCAGGAGGCGGTATCGCGCTTCTCAACGTCATACCCGCTGTCAAGGCTCTGCTTGATACCGCGGAAAACACCGACGAAGCGACCGGAATCAAGATTGTCCTCAAGGCAATCGAGGCTCCCATCCGTCAGATCGCTGCAAACGCAGGACTCGAAGGCTCCGTAATAATTGATGCCATCGTCCGCTCCGGCAAGACCGGTTACGGCTTCAACTTCGCAACGGAGGAATATGTCGACATGTTCGAGACGGGCATTCTCGATCCCACAAAGGTAACACGTTCGGCACTCCAGAATGCGGCATCCGTAGCGGCAATGGTTCTCACAACAGAGAGCCTTGTTACCGACAAGCCCGATCCGGCAGCCGATGCGGCTGCGGCAGCCGCAATGGCAAACGCACAGGGCGGCGGAATGTATTAAAATATAATCTCCGGGGCATGCGCTTCGGCACACGTCCCGGGCAGCTCAAAAGGGTCTGTCGCAAATTGTGAATTCGATTTGCGACAGACCCTTCGTTTTTTTGTCAATTCAGGCTTTCGCGCCTTCAAGAATAATATCGGTCAGTTTTTGCATATCCTCCGGCATCGGTGCCGAAAAGCTCATTTTTTTCCCGTTTACGGGGTGAAAAAGCTCCACCTTCGCACAGTGCAGCGCCGCCCTGCCGATAAGTTTATTTTTCGAGCCGTACATTTCATCTCCCGCAAGCGGTGTGCCGAGCGACGAAAAATGGACGCGTATCTGATGCGTCCGCCCCGTTTCAAGCGTGATCCGCAAAACGGACATTTCACCGTTCGTGCACTCAGCGCTCCAATGAGTAACCGCACGCTCCCCGTTTTCGCCGACTGCGCGAAGCGTTTTTCCGGGGTCGGGACGACAGATCGGACGATCTACGGTTCCGTTGCCGTGATATTCACCGTCGACTATTGCAATGTATGTTTTGTCGTAATTTGCACTCATTACCGAAGCCGAGTGGCGGTTAAGAGCGAGGATAACAAGTCCCGACGTACATTTGTCCAGCCGTCCCACCGCCCTGAACGGGATGCTTTCTCCTTTTGAACGGAAATAGGCGGCAAACTCGTTCGCAAGCGTGTCGCCCTGGTGATTATGCGTCGGGTGCACGGCAAGAAAAGGCGGCTTATTTACCACCATAATATCCTCGTCCTCATACACTATATCAAGGTCGTCAAATTGTGTGGCGGGAATATTGCTTTCGACTTCCGGCAATTCGACCGTAATCCTGTCACCCGTTTTCAAAATATCGATTGTTCGCGCATGCGCCCCGTTTATCCTGAGTCCGTTTTCACTGTGCCGAAGCTTTGTCACGGTACGCGCGGACGCATGAATGCCCGCTTTCAAAAAGGTGTAAAGCTTTTTCCCGTCAAAATCCGCGGTAACGGTATATTCAAGTACTCTCATAGGCGATTACCGTCTCTGTCAAGAACTCTTTTGAGATACTGCCCGGTATAGCTGTCAGTACACTGCGCTATTTCCTCCGGTGTTCCTGCCGCAACAATTGTGCCGCCTCTGAAACCGCCCTCCGGACCGAGGTCGATAATGTAATCGGCGCATTTTATAACATCAAGATTGTGTTCAATCA
>OMRJ01000265.1 GCA_900313475.1 uncultured Eubacteriales bacterium
ACGGCGCATGGGCGCAGAATATCGGTGTTAACGAAACGTTTATTGATTTTATGGGGACAAAAGGAGGTATTCGCCTTACCTACTGCGGCGGTTTTGTTTATTACACAGCCGAAAACGGTGCGCTGTATGAGGTGAATCCCGAATTTGTTATGAATGACATGCATCATGATGAGGTCATCGACTTTGTTGAGGCTGTCAGAGAAGGCAGACGCACGAGAAATGACATAAAATATGCGATCGGCACTTCAAAAATAATGCAGGCAATTTATGATTCGTCCGAGAAACACTGCGAAACGGTGCTTTGATGTCGGAAATTGTATATTTGAATAAAAAAATGTGAACGTAACATAAAATAATAGTTTTACATTTATACATCTTATACAAAAAAATCAATGAACCCGCAAGCCTTCGTTTCCTTGACGGGGGCGGCGGGTTGTTGTATAATATAAAAAGTTAATTCTTTAACAATCTGTTCGGTGAGGTGAGAATATGGCATCACAGATGATTGATTCGATTCTTTCGGCGGAGAAAGAATGTGACAGACGGCTGCACGAAGCCGGCGAAAAAGCGGCTGATATCCGTGCGGACGCCGAAAAACGGCAGGCGGAGCTGTTGACCGAGGCGCGTGTCGAAGCAAAAAACGCAAGGCAGCAAATAATCGCGCAGGCTCAAACCGAGGCTGACCGCATTCAGGCGGAAACCGACGTCAAAACGGCAGAGGATGTGCGTGCGCTTAAAGACAGTGTTCGTCGCAGAAGCGGAGCGGCTGTTAACGCCGTTACGGAGCTGCTGTTACAGATTTCATAGCGGGAGGAATATATTTTGGCAAAGCTTAAAATTAAAGTGATAGAGCTTGTTGCCGCTCTCGATCAAAAAGACGACATTCTTGACAGCATTCAGCAAAAAGGTGTGCTTGAAGTCAGTGTTCCGCCCGAAACGGAGGGAATGACGCCCGGTGAATATTCTGCCGCCGCGTCCGAAGCTGAGCGGAGCATTCAGCAGCTGACGGCTGCAAGGGAGATACTGTCAAAATACGTCTCCGAAAAAAAGCCGCTTACGGCTATGCTGGAGCCGCGAAAGGAACTTTCCTCAGAGGAGTATTTCAGGCGCGGAGCCGATATTGACGGAGTGCTTGAACGGTGCGGCGGCGTTCTCGAAAAGGACAAGCGTATTTCAGATTTGAAGGCGGACAACGTTAGGCTTCGCACCCTTTCGGATGCTCTTGAACCGTGGCGAAACGCCGATATCCCGCTTCACGCGGGGCATACCTCAAAAACGGTTTATTTTTTGGGAAGCATCAAAGGCAAAACCGACCGTGAGGAGTTGTTGAAGCTGCTTGCATCGGAGATGCCCGAAAACGAGTGCGTCGAAATCGAGACGGTGTCGTCGGACGAGCTGCAGACTGATATAGCGGTGTTTTGCATGAAAGAGGATGCCGACGGAGTTGAAAATGTTCTCCGTTCGGCGGGCTTCGCAAGGGCACCCGAATGCGTCGGTTCGGCGGCGGAGACAATAGCGGAATATGCGTCACGGACGGAGTGCAACGAAAAAGAAATTGAGGCTCTCACATCGGAGCTTTCGCAGGAATCGACGCTTTTTGCGGATATTGATTTTGCGGAGGACTGGTGTACGGTCAAAAAAGACAAATTCACCGCATGCGGAAGGATTCCGCAGAGTACGCGTGTTTTTTATCTCAAGGGCTATATCGCGGAGCGCGATGTTAAACGGGTGAAACCGTTTATGGAAAAGCGTTTTGACGCGGCGGTCGAAATCAGCGACCCTGCAGAGGACGAGGACGTTCCCGTTATCCTGTCGAATAACGCATTTGCGGCACCGCTCGAAAATATCACCGGGATGTATTCAATGCCGTCGAAGGGTGATATAGACCCCACGGGAATAATGGCATTTTTCTATTACTTCTTTTTCGGAATGATGCTCTCCGATGCCGGCTACGGTTTGATAATTGCACTTGCGACAGGAGCGCTGCTGCTGTTTAAGAAAAACATGGAGCGTCCGATGAAAAATACATTGAAAATGTATTTCTTCTGCGGACTGTCCACGGTGTTCTGGGGAGCGATGTACGGGAGCTGGTTCGGTGATGCGGCAAGTGTCATATCCGTAAATTTCCTCGGAAAACCGGCAGGGTACACGCCTGCATTCTTCAAACCCGTATGGACGGATGCAGTCAATGACCTTATGAACGTGCTTATAGTGTGCTTCATTTTCGGTCTTGTTCATTTATTTACGGGTGTGGTTCTTAAGGGCGTTACGGATGTAAAAAACGGAAATAAATTTGACGCATTCTGTGACACCGTTCCCACTTTTTTGACGGTAATCGGAGTGGCTCCGATTTTCTTTAACCTGTTTATTCAGGAAAATGTGCCGGATAACTATACGGCACTCGGAACGTTTCTGTTTAATTCGATAAAAACCGTTCACGCCGGGCTTTCAAAGGTCAACGTGCCGATTCTTATCGTCGGTCTTATTCTTGTTGTGCTTACGGCGGGACGCGATTCAAAGAGTATCGGAGGCAGGATAGGCGGCGGGCTTTACGGCGTTTACAATCTTGTCGGCGGATATCTCGGCGATGTGCTGTCATATGCGCGTTTGCTTGCACTCGGACTGGCAACGGGCGTTATAGCGAACGTTATGAATATGCTCGGTACGCTTCCGCAAAACACGGCTGTTAAATTTATTCTTTTTGTTATCGTGTTCGTTTTCGGACACATAGCAAACCTTGCGATCAACGTTATAGGCGCGTATGTTCACACAAACCGCCTGCAGTACGTTGAATTCTTCGGTAAGTTCTACGAGGGCGGAGGCAGAGCCTTTGTGCCGCTCGCAGCAAATACAAAAACCTATAAAATCAGGGAGGAAAACTAATCATGGATCTTTCGTCAATTTTTAATCAGGCAGCTTCTTCTTCATCTTCACTTGTTGAATACCTCGGTGTATTCTTCGTTTGTCTCGGTGCGGCGCTCGCAGCCGCGCTCCCCGGAATCGGCTCGGCAAAGGGTACCGGTCTTGTCGGTCAGGCGGCAGCCGGCGTTGTGGCGGAGGACCCCTCCAAATTCGGTAAGGTTCTTATCCTTCAGGTTCTCCCCGGCACACAGGGACTTTACGGCTTCCTGACCGCAATTCTTCTTCTTTCAAACACGGGCGTGCTCAACGGTACGGGTAAAGACATTCTCTGGTATGAAGGTCTTGCCTATTTTGCGGCTTGCCTTCCCATTATGATTGTGGGTCTTCTTTCCGCTCTTGCACAGGCGAAAACGGCTGCCGCGGGCGTCGGACTTGTGGCAAAGAATCCCGAACAGTCAGGAAAAGCCATTATCTTTGCGGCAATGGTTGAAACATATGCCGTTCTTGCGCTTCGCGTTTCGCTGCTGGCGATAATGAGCCTTAAAAACGTCTTTGCGGCGTAAATAAACACGAACGGGAGAGAAAAACATGTCTCTTGATAAAATAACTGCCCGTCTTTATTCGGATTCCGAACGTGAGTGTGCGGAGCTTGTCCGCAAGGCAACCGAAGACGCGAAAAACCTGCTTCTCAGTGCAAGTGAGGAAGCTTGTGCGCTTGTTTCCGCCGAAAGGGAGAGTGCCGAAAAGGACGCCGAAACGATTATCGAAAAGGCGCGTTCTGCCGCATCCGCTTCGGAGCGCCGCGCTGTGCTCAAGGCAAAAAGCGAGCTTATTGAAACGGTGCTTTTAAGTGCAAAAAAACAGCTCCTCGCGCTTGATGACGAAAAATATTTTGAACTTCTCGTTTATCTCGCAAAGAAAAATCTGCGTGATGATAAAGGCACGCTCTGCATGTCCGATGAGGATATAAAGCGCTGCCCGGCGGACTTTGCCTCACGTCTCGGCGGAAACGTCACCGTTTCGTCCGTTCCCGAAAAAACGGACGGCGGATTTATTCTGAAATACGGCGATATTGAAATAAACTGCACGTTCGGTGCGCTTTTCGCCGCTTATTCCGACGAATTAAAGGCGAAGGCTTCCGAAGTCCTTTTCGGCTGATGCCGAAGGCGGAAAGGAACAGCGTATGAATAAATATGAATACACATATGCCGTTGCGCGAATAAGGGCGAACGAAGCAAAGCTTTTAACACCGCAGCAGTTAGGCTTGGTTATCGCGGCTCCGACGTTTGACGAGGCACTGCGGCGCGTGTCCGATTTCGGTTACGACATCGGTGAGGACGGATACGCAGCAGCGCTCCAAAAGCGGGAAAAGGAAACAGACGAGCTTGTTTTCGGCATTTTGCCCGACAAATCAATGCTCGACAGCATGATTATAAAAAATGACTTTGCCAACCTCAAAGTATGTCTGAAAGCACTTGTCTGCGACAAGCCGACCGACGGATTATTTACGTCTCCGAGCGTCTATGACCCGTACGAAATAAAAAAACACGTCTTTGATCGAAAAAACGACAAGCTGCCCGAATGCATGCGCCATGCCGACAGAAGCGGCTATCGCATTCTCACACAGACGCATTTTGCTCAGCTTGCCGACTCTGTTATCGATCGCGCGGCAATGGAGCAGACCTTGCTGTTTGCCGAAAAAGCCGACAATGAGGTTATGCGCGAATGGGCGCAGGCTTATGTCGCGCTGAGCAATATCAAAGTGCTTTACAGGGCGCTGAAGGCACAAAAAGCAGAGAGCTTTATGCTTCGGGCAGTTGCCGACTGCAGGTCGTTTGATAAAAAAGATATTGTAAAAGCCGCCGTAAAAGGGGAGGATGCTTATTTTGAGTTTCTTTCCAGCACTCCGTTTGCAGCCGTGGCGGAATCGCTTAAGCGCAGTACCGCGGAGTTTGAAAAACGGAGCGACGAATATATACTTGCTTTGTTCGGACAATACAAAAACGATCCGTTCGGCATCGCCCCGATAGCGGCTTTCAGATATGCGGCACATATTGAAATTCTTGATTTGAGAATTATCCTTTCGGCAAAACACAACGGAATGTCGGAGGAAGACATTCGCGGGAGAGTGAGGGGTTCCGATGTATAAGATAGGTGTTATCGGCGACGGCGACAGTATTTTGGGCTTTGCGTCAGCCGGACTTTCGGTTTACCCGACGGAAGACGCGGCGGAGGCAGGCAGACTTTTAAAAAAGCTTGCCGACGATCACGCGGTGATATTTATAACGGAAAAGCTTGCTTCCGCTCTTGACGGCGAAATCGCGCACTACCGTTCACATTCCGTCCCCGCGATTATTCCCATTCCCGGAATCACCGGGAACACCGGCATAGGTATGAAAAGCGTCAGCCGTTCGGTTGAACAGGCTGTCGGTTCTGATATTCTTGCGGATTGACACATACAGCGCGGCGTTTTTTCTTAACCGATAAATCGACGCGAAAGAAAGGTTTTGATATCTTGAGTAAAGGAAAGATCGTTAAAGTCGCCGGTCCTCTTGTTATCGCAGAGGGCATGCGCGACGCAAATATGTTTGACGTTGTAAGAGTAAGTAAACAGCGTCTTATCGGCGAAATAATCGAAATGCACGGCGACAGAGCATCCGTTCAGGTCTATGAGGAGACGGCGGGACTCGGCACCGGCGAAGACGTGGAATCCACGGGTATGCCGTTGAGCGTTGAGCTCGGACCCGGTCTAATAAAGGGTATCTTCGACGGAATCCAGCGCCCTCTCGAAGCAATTATGCGCGTTGCCGGCAACAGTCTTAAGCGCGGTATTGAAGTGCCTTCTCTCGACAGAGAGAAAAAATGGCATTTCTATCCCACCGCAAAGGTCGGCGACAGGGTGTCGGGCGGCGATATTGTCGGCTACGTCAATGAAACCGACGTAGTTAAGCATAAAATTCTTGTTCCCGTCGGTGTTTCGGGTACAATTGCCTCTTTGAATGAAGGCGATTTCACCGTAACCGATGAAATCGGCGCGGTTAATGGCGATAACGGCGCCGTAACACCGCTCATGCTCATGCAGAAATGGCCCGTAAGAAAGGGCAGACCGTATAAAGCGAAGCTTTCGCCCGATATGCCGCTTGTCACGGGTCAGCGGGTAATCGACACACTGTTCCCGATAGCAAAGGGCGGCGTTGCTGCAATTCCGGGTCCGTTCGGTTCGGGTAAAACCGTTACGCAGCATCAGCTTGCAAAGTGGGCGGAAGCGGATATAGTTGTTTACATCGGCTGCGGAGAGCGCGGCAACGAGATGACCGACGTTCTCAACGAGTTCCCCGAGCTTATCGACCCTCACACCGGAAAGAGCCTTATGGAACGCACGGTGCTTATCGCAAACACCTCCGATATGCCGGTGGCGGCGCGTGAAGCATCAATTTACACCGGCATTACGATTGCGGAATACTTCCGTGATATGGGCTACAGCGTAGCGCTTATGGCAGACTCCACCTCGCGTTGGGCGGAGGCTCTGCGTGAAATGTCGGGACGTCTCGAAGAAATGCCCGGTGAAGAAGGCTACCCCGCCTACCTCGGTTCGCGTCTGGCGCAGTTCTACGAACGCGCGGGCAGAGTTAAGTGTCTCGGCTCCGACGGGAGAGAAGCGTCTCTTTCCGTCATCGGCGCCGTTTCGCCTCCCGGCGGCGATATCTCCGAGCCTGTTTCGCAGGCGACGCTGCGAATAGTAAAAGTGTTCTGGGGACTTGACTCCGCTCTTGCCTACAAGCGTCATTTCCCGGCAATAAACTGGCTTACCTCTTATTCGCTTTATGCCGATTCCCTCGGCAAATGGTTCAATGAACAGGTCGACACGGAGTGGACGAAGCAGCGCGGCAGACTCATGGAGCTTTTGAGCGAGGAAGCAAGCCTTGAAGAAATAGTAAAACTTGTCGGTATGGACGCGCTCTCACCCGGTGACCGACTGAAAATGGAAGCGGCGCGTTCGATCCGAGAGGACTTCTTGCATCAGCTTGCATTCCACGAGGTAGACACATACACATCCCTTAAAAAGCAGGATCTCATGATGAAGCTTGTGCTCGGTTATTACGACATGGCGTCCGATGCTCTTAAGCTCGGCGCGGATATAGAGAAGCTTGCCTCGCTACCCGCGCGCGAAGCTATCGGACGTTTCAAATACGTTGCCGAAGAAAACATAGATGCCGAATTTAAAAAAGCGCTTGAGCTGCTCGAAGGAGAGATTCGTCAGGCGGTTACCGATAAGGAGGAATACTGATGCCTAAAGAATACAGAACCCTACAGGAAATAGCAGGTCCCCTTATGCTCGTGCGCGATGTTGAGGGCGTAAAATATGAGGAGCTCGGTGAAATCGAGCTTGAAAACGGCGAAACGCGCCGCTGCCGTGTGCTTGAAATCGACGGCACGAATGCGCTTGTTCAGCTTTTTGAGAACGCCGCCGGAATTAACCTTTCCACCTCGAAAATACGCTTCACCGGCAAGCAAATGGAGCTTGGCGTATCCGCCGATATGCTCGGACGCGTGTTGGACGGACTCGGCAGACCTATCGACGGCGGTCCCGACATTATCCCCGAAAAGCGCCTCGATGTTAACGGCACACCCATGAACCCCGCCGCAAGAAGCTATCCGCAGGAGTTTATTCAGACGGGCGTTTCGGCTATCGACGGTCTTAACACACTCGTAAGAGGTCAGAAGCTGCCCATTTTCTCCGCATCCGGTCTTCCGCATGCTCAGCTTGCCGCACAGATTGCGCGTCAGGCAAAGGTAAGGGGAACAAACGAGCAGTTTGCCGTTGTGTTTGCAGCAATGGGTATCACCTTTGAAGAATCAAACTTCTTTGTCGAATCCTTTAAGGAGACGGGCGCAATCGACAGAACCGTTATGTTCACGAACCTTGCCAACGACCCTGCGGTTGAGCGTATCGCCACACCCCGTATGGCGCTTACCGCTGCCGAATATCTCGCCTTTGACCTCGGCATGCACGTTCTTGTTATTCTCACGGATATCACGAACTACGCCGACGCGCTGCGTGAAATATCCGCCGCGCGTAAGGAGGTTCCCGGCCGCCGCGGATATCCCGGATATATGTACACCGACCTTGCTTCGCTCTATGAGAGAGCCGGACGTCAAAAGGGCAAGAGCGGTTCCATAACAATGATTCCGATCCTTTCAATGCCGGAGGACGACAAAACGCATCCCATTCCCGACCTTACGGGCTATATCACCGAGGGACAGATCATTCTGTCGCGTGAAATTTACCGCAAAGGCTATCTGCCGCCCGTCGACGTTCTTCCGTCGCTTTCGCGACTGAAGGATAAGGGCATCGGCGCGGGAAAAACGCGTGAGGATCATGCGGAGCTGATGAATCAGCTGGTTGCGTGCTATGCCCGCGGCAAGGAAG
>OMRJ01000264.1 GCA_900313475.1 uncultured Eubacteriales bacterium
CCGTTTTTATGCCGAACGACATTATAAGGCTCACCGTCAGCATAACCGCAAGCACGGTGCAGAAGCCGGAGAGAGCGTCTCCCGCAGCGGACGTGAAAAGCGATATTACCGCGCGCATCACACGTTCGGGCGTCATATCGGAAAAGCTTTCTGCGGACGGCGTGACACCGACCGATTCCATCAGCTTTTTCGTTTCTCCGTCAACGGAATCCCACACGCTTGCGTAGTATTCTTCGGGTTTGTCTGCCGCATATGCTTTCGGAATCAGCATAAACAATAAAGCCGCTGCAAATAATAAAACAAAAGCTTTTTTCATGGCGCTATACTCCAGCCGCCGCGGCTATAAGCTGCAGCACCGCCTTGAACAGCGGAACCGACGCCGTGAGCACCGATACCGTGCCGAAAAACTCTATTTTTGTGCCGAGAGCCGACTGTCCCGAATCACGGCACATGTCCGCACATATCTCCGTGATGAGGGCAAGCCCGAGCACTTTTAACAGAATTTCGAGATAATCCCCCTGTATTCCCGCCGTTCCCGTCAGCTCCGATATCAGCGTTTTGAGATGCCTGATTTCGGGCATTATAATAAAAAACAGGGCAATGACCGCGCTTATCTCACACAGCGGGCACATTTCGGGTTTATAGCGCTTCAAAAGCAGATAGAGCACCGTTTCGCACACGGCAAGCGCCGCAATGCGCGCCGTCACAGGTCAAACACCGTCCTTAAATAGTCGAAAAACGTGCCGATGTAGGGGAGTATCATCATAAGTACGATTATTATTCCCGCAAGCGTTGTTATCATCGTGTACTCCTCGCGCCCCGACCTCGTGAGAACCTGATTTATTACCGCCACGATAAGTCCCACCGCCGCGATTTTGAATATAATGTCAATGTTCATCTGCTTCCTCCGTTTTATACAAGTATTATAAACAGTGCCGCCGCGCCGAGAAACGAAAGACCCACGGCTGCGCTTCCGTTCTTTGCAAAGCACCGCATTTGATCCTGTGCGGCTTGTTTGAGCTGCGCGGCATAATCGGTGAGCCGTTTGGCCAGTCCGTCTCCCGTCGTGGCTTCAAAGCACTCGCATGCTGCCGAAAATGCTTCCCGTTCACTGTCGAAAAGACGTGATATGCTGCCGTCGTTCAATGCGCACTCGTTCCATACCGCGCGCAGTTCACCTCCGAGAGACAGTCCGTGCAGCACATCCTTCGGAAAACCGAAATCCGCATATTTCTGCTTCTTTGAAATGTATTTCAGAGTGCCGTATACGTCCGCTCCCGTTTCCGTGATAAAGCGCGCGGTATCACTTAAAAACTCCGACAGAAGCATGCAAATTTTTGCACGTTTCTTCATCGCCGCCGCGTAGAGCGCTCCCGCGAGTGCCGTGGGCACGCATATCAAAATCAGCCCCGCAAATCGCATATTTCACCTCCGTAAACGTATATTCGTGCGCAGTTCTTCCGGGGCACAGACCGTCGAGAAAGATTATTCGGTCAAAAATGCCCTCGTTAAAAAGAGTTTTGAACTGTTCGCGGCGAACGAGCTGCTCAAGGCTGCCCGCGTGCATGCTTGCAATAAATTTTACTCCGCTGTTCAGGCAAGCCCGCACTCCTTCGCTTTCGCCGTCCGTGCCTATCTCGTCGCAAACAATATATTCGGGGGAGAGAAGGCGCACCGCGCGCATTATGCCCGCAGCCTTTGTGCCGCCGCTTATTATGTCGATGTTCGGCACCGTTCCCGTCGGCTTGCCGTGTCCGAAAAATTCCCGCCGTTCGTCAATGACGCTCACCCGGCATCCGTTTTCCGCAAGATGACGCACCGTTTTTTTTAACAGCGTCGTTTTTCCGCTGCCGGGTTCGCCTGCGACGAGAAGACCGTTTTCAATTCCTGCAAAAAAACCGTCGCGAAATCCCGACACGGTGTCACGCGGCGCGTGCGGAATACGTATATTGACCGATGAAACGCCCCTGACGGTGAGCGTTCCCGATTCTCCCGTCTCGCCGCCCAGTCCCATTCTTATTCCGCTGCCGAAGGTTAAATATCCGTTTTTTATCTCGTCCGCATGTGCGAACGGCGACCAGCCTGCGGCTTTCATCACGGCATATTCCGTTTCTTCTGCCGTCGGACGCAGACTTTCGCACGGCATGTCCGAAAAGGTTCCGCAGGAGGTAACATATTTTGTGCCGCTGTCGGTTGTGAGAACC